>NZ_RJVK01000008.1:0-2500 GCF_003752135.1 Caminibacter pacificus | reverse complement strand
GTTGTGGTCACTGGCGAGGTTAACTCGAGAGAGGGAGCCGAAGCGAAAGCGAGTCTGAACAGGGCGCTAAGTCAGTGGCTGCAGACCCGAAGCTGAGTGATCTATCCATGGGCAGGTTGAAGTGGGGGTAAGACCCCATGGAGGACCGAACCGGTGGGCGTTGAAAAGCCCTCGGATGACCTGTGGATAGGGGTGAAAGGCCAATCAAACTCAGTGATAGCTGGTTCTCTCCGAAATGCATTTAGGTGCAGCGTCAAGAAGTAGCCGTAGGGGGTAGAGCACTGATAGGGCTAGGGCGGCCCACAGCTGTACCAAACCCTGTCAAACTCCGAATACCTACGGTGGAATCTTGGCAGTGAGGCGTAGGGTGATAAAATCCTATGTCGAGAGGGGAACAACCCAGACTACCGACTAAGGCCCCCAAGTGATGGCTAAGTGGAAAAGGAGGTTCTCCTGCTTAGACAACCAGGAGGTTGGCTTAGAAGCAGCCATCCTTTAAAGAAAGCGTAACAGCTCACTGGTCGAGCGGGGGAGCGCCGAAAATATAACGGGGCTAAAGCCATCCGCCGAAGTCGTAGACTCCAGTTGGACTGGAGTGGTAGGAGAGCGTTGATGACAGCGTTGAAGGTGTACCGGTGAGGAGCACTGGAGCGTCATCAAGTGAGCATGCAGGCATGAGTAGCGATAAAGTGGGTGAGAATCCCACTCGCCGAAAGCCTAAGGTTTCCTACACGATGCTCGTCAGTGTAGGGTTAGTCGGGACCTAAGACGAGGCCGAAAGGCGTAGTCGATGGGAAAACGGTTAATATTCCGTTACCTACTAACAGCGAGGCGAAGGGGGGACGCCTAGGGTTAGCCGAGGTCACTGATGGAATAGTGGCTCGAAGGGTGTAGGAGGTCAGGTAGGCAAATCCGCCTGACAATACTCCGAGACCTGACAGGCCCCCGAAGCTCTTCGGAGCGGAGGGGGAATCGGTGATACCGTCGGGCCGAGAAAAGCCTCTAAGCCGTTTGAGCTGTTAGTAGCCCGTACCGCAAACCGACACAGGTAGGCGGGATGAGTATTCTAAGGCGCGTGGAAGAACCCTCCCTAAGGAACTCGGCAAACTGGCACCGTAACTTCGGGATAAGGTGTGCCCCGAGTAGGTGAAGGAGCTTGCCTCTGGAGCCGAAAGGGGTCGCAGCGCAGCGCTCTTGCCGACTGTTTACCAAAAACACAGCACTCTGCTAACTCGTAAGAGGAAGTATAGGGTGTGACGCCTGCCCGGTGCCGGAAGGTTAAGGGGATCGGTTAGCCCTTTTGGGCGAAGCCGTGAACCGAAGCCCCGGTAAACGGCGGCCGTAACTATAACGGTCCTAAGGTAGCGAAATTCCTTGTCGGTTAAATACCGACCTGCATGAATGGCGTAACGAGTGAGGGGCTGTCTCAGGGAGGGATCCAGTGAAATTGTAGTGGAGGTGAAAATTCCTCCTACCCGCGGCAAGACGGAAAGACCCCGTGGACCTTTACTACAGCTTGGCATTGTAGGTGGGATATCCATGTGCAGGATAGGTGGGAGGCTGAGAAGCCCGGGCGCCAGCTCGGGTGGAGCCGTCCTTGAGATACCACCCTTGGATATCCTGCCTACTAACCCGCGCCGGTAATCCCGGCGGGGGACAGTGCCTGGTGGGTAGTTTGACTGGGGCGGTCGCCTCCTAAAGAGTAACGGAGGCTCACAAAGGTTGGCTCATGGCGGTTGGAAATCGCCAGAAGAGTGTAAAGGCACAAGCCAGCCTGACTGCGAGACACACAGGTCGAGCAGAGACGAAAGTCGGTCTTAGTGATCCGGTGGTTCTGAGTGGAAGGGCCATCGCTCAAAGGATAAAAGGTACCCCGGGGATAACAGGCTGATCTCCCCCGAGAGCTCACATCGACGGGGAGGTTTGGCACCTCGATGTCGGCTCATCGCATCCTGGGGCTGGAGCAGGTCCCAAGGGTATGGCTGTTCGCCATTTAAAGCGGTACGCGAGCTGGGTTCAGAACGTCGTGAGACAGTTCGGTCCCTATCTGCCGTGGGCGTAGGAAGGTTGAGGAGAGCTGACCCTAGTACGAGAGGACCGGGTTGGACGTGCCACTGGTGTACCAGTTGTCCTGCCAAGGGCAGTGCTGGGTAGCCAAGCACGGAAGGGATAACCGCTGAAAGCATCTAAGCGGGAAGCCCACTCCAAGATGAGCCTTCCCATGAGGGTGCAGGAAGACTACCTGCTTGATAGGCTGGGGGTGTAAGCCCTGCGAGGGGTTGAGCTGACCAGTACTAATAACCCGAATGGCTTTCGTTAGTGTGGACAAGGCTTTTAACAGCTAACTATGATATTTAACAGTGTTAAGTGTAGTGGGCAAAGCGTGAGGGAAACACCCTGAACCATTCCGAACCAGGAAGTTAAGCCTCACAGCGGTGATGATACTGCATCCTTACGGATGTGGGAAAGTAGCTCCCCGCTACACTTTACAGTGTTAAAT
>NZ_RJVK01000007.1 GCF_003752135.1 Caminibacter pacificus | reverse complement strand
AAAGTCCAAATTTTACATATGTGCATAAAATCATCAAAAAAAGTTGGCAAACCTAAAAGTCTAAAATATCTAAATAGTTACAAATTTCAAAAGATTTTAGAATATCGTTTTTTGAAATATTATAAAATCTTACACTATCTTCTTTTTTATTTACGATTTTCAATATTTCAAATATAAGTTTTCTCAAATCTTTTTTCTCTATTTTTATTTCATATACGGAATAATTCACCCTAATACCGTAAAAATTTAGTAATTCTGCAATCTTATCTCTTCTTTTATCATTCTTTATATCGTAACTTACCACAAAATACATCAGTATCTTCCTATAAAAGGTTTATATTTAACGTCTTCTTCTATAGATTTTCTTAATAAATAAGCCTGTTTTAAGATAATATTTTCAATTTTTACTTTTTCATTTTTATAGGTAGTAAAAGATGAAAGTTTTTCGATTACATTATCTAAAATAAGTTTTTTCGCACTTTTAGTAAGCTCTCCACCAATTACTTCTATTTTTTCGTTTCTATTAAACATCGAAACGATTACTCTATCTACCACAAAGGCTCTAAATTCTTCTATCAAGTCATAAACAAGAGTAGGTTTGTTATCCTGAAATGAATGTAAATAAGAAACATAGATATTTAATCCTGCTTTAACAAGTGCGTGTTGAATTCTTGAATACAAAATGGCATATGCATAGTTTAGTGCGGAATTAAATACATCGGTTGCACCTTTTGTTACTCTTCCAGGTATTTCAAAATCCAATATTTTAGCTATCGCATTCCAATATATATTTGCCATTTCACCTTCATAACCCCTTAGACTTTCAATACACTCTATTCCTTTTAAAGACTTAAATTTTTTAATATCCTCTTTTAAAAATTTATGATACTTTGAGAGGTATTTAATATAATTTATTTGATTTTTTACTTTACCTTTTACAAAAGCTTTTGCAATTTCCAGATGTTTAGGAGTATTAAGTATTGATATTTGTTTAATTAACATATGATGAGATTTTGGATTTAACGTTAGAATTTCGGCATAAGGTTCGTATTTACTAATAAAATCTATGGAAATTCCGTTTTTTGTAGCAAAATATACTAAATTAGAACTAATATTTACTCCTTTTGAAGCAATAATTATTTTTTTGATTAAATTTAAAGGAAATTTTTTAACTATTTTACCTTTTTTCTTAAGAGTTATGGAATTTTTGCTAATTCCTACACTAATACCGCTTGAATGTACGAAAATTACCGAATTTAATTCTTCTTTTGTAAATATTTTGATTTGTTTGTTTAAAACTTTATTTACTTCTTTTTCAAGACTTTGTAATTTTAAATCGTTTTTTCTCTTTAAAATCTCTTTTTTATCTATTTGCAAAAAATCTATTTCGACAATAAAGTCATCTTTTGCAAGTTTATTTAAAATGTTCTCTCTTAAAATATCAAGCTGTTTTTCATTTAAAACTTTTAAATAATACCCTCTAATAGAATTAATAATATTTTGAAATTTATCTTCCCTGCAACGGGCTATTTTTGAAAGAAGTTCGTTAAATTTTTCATTTTCCAAAACAAAAGTATCTTTTTTAAATCTTATATTCAAAAAAACAAAACTTTTTGAAGTTATGTATGTTTTTTCCTCATTTAAAGAGAGTTTAAATACTTTTAAAAACTTTTTTATATCCCTTAAAATTTTTTCAGTATTGTCGCTGAATATTACAAAATCATCGGCAAATCTTACAAATTTACATCTTTCTTCCAAAAATTTATCAAAAGGTGTTAAATAAAAATTTGATAAAAAAGGAGAAATCATACTTCCTTGATGAATACCGGTTTCATGAAAAAGATATTCATTGTCTTTTACGCTTCTGTTTTTAAAAAAAAGCATCAAGATTTTAACAAAATCTTCATCAAGATATTTTAATAACATTTTTGTCAATATATTATGGTCAATTGAATCGAAAAAATTTTTAATATCGCCTTTTAATACTTTTTCATATTTTTTTGTTAATAAATGTGTCGCATTTATTGCGTCAAATACACTTCTATTTTCAACAAAGGCAAAATTATTATTACTAAAACATTCATTTGCATAACTTTTAAGCGCAAAATATATTATTTTTTCAATTTTTTTATCTTTTTCGTCTTCAATACTTAAAACTCTTACTTTGTCATCTTTTTTGAGTTCGAAAGATTTTACGAATGAAGGGATATATCCATTTATAATATCTGAATAAAGTTCTTCATACTCAAGAGGAAAAAGGGACTTTACAAACTCTTTAGTTACTATTTCCCTCAGTTTTAACATCTTCAAATCTTCCGAAATTCAGATTTGTTTTTGCTCCGAGTCCGTTTAAAAGTATTATCTGTTTATAAAGCTGAGCTCTTTCGTTTACAGATAAAAATACATCTAAATTTTTTAAAAGTAAAAACCTGAACCTAAACTTAACACCGCCTTTAATTGTCAAAAATTTTAAAGGCACCGGATTTTCAAATTTTGATTTGTGAGGAGTAAAAAACTCTTCTTTAAAAACATTCTTATTATCAATAATTTCCGCATCAAGAAATATGTCTGAATTGTTAAAAATTTTATCTCTTAAAGCCAAAACATCATCTAAACTATATTGTTTATTAAATAAATTTTTAAGTAAACTTATTGTTTCTTCCTTACTACCTTCATTAAGCTCTTTTACTACAAATTTTTCATCTTTGCTTAGTTTTTTTAATTTTTCATCTATTTCTTCATCACTTAAAGGAAATACATCCCTTATAGCTCCCTTTATACTGCTTCCGGGAATTTTAGGCAGTCCGGTGGTATAGTCAAACTCAAATCCGTTAATAAACTGCTCTTTTAGTCTTGGAATTTCATGATGATAACCCGTGCCTATCAAAAATCCTGGCTCTTTTGTAGATAAAATAAACTCAACTAATTCATACTGACTTAAGCTAACCTTTTTATTTTCAATTTTAATCTCTTTATTTAATTCATTTAAAAAATTTTTTGCAATATTTTTAAATTTTTCATTAACCCTATTTATTTTTCTATCATCACCGCTTATTAAATCTAAAAAATCCTCACTATCTAAACTTTTATACATTCCTTTAAAATAAAAATATCCAAGATTCATTACTCATCCTTCAAATCAAACGTCCTGATTGCAAGTTTTACGGCTATTGCGGCATCTTTTATTTTGTTTTTTAAAGCTTTTTCGTTTTCATCTGAATTAATGATATATTTTAAAAGCATGTCTTCTTCAGCATTCTCATCAATTAATCTTAATATTAAATTCATAAGATACGTTGAATCGGCTTTTTTTGAAGATTTTTTATTTTCAAATAGAGCAACTGCTATTTTTAAATCACTCTGTATTAACGCCGCACCAAAAGAAGAGATATATCCGTTAAATGCAGATGACAATGATTCGATTTTTTTATTTGATAAATCCTCTTCAATCAGTTTAATTGCTTTTTCTATATAATTTTCAATTCTTTTTTTCATCCCTCAACCTTTTCAATTTTACAAATTCCAAATCCGATAGTTTTATTCGCTCCTATTTGGTATAGTTTTTCACTTTCAAAACTTCTAAAAAACTGCTCAATTTTAGGTTTATCGTCTTTATCGATATATTCATCATTATCTCTTCCTATAAAAAAAATAAAGTTTGAATATTTAGGCACAATTTCTTCATACCATAGATTTTTACTCTCACCATTTTCAAGTCTGTTTCTTGCAACTACTGGAAGAGATAGATTTTTAAAATTCTCATAACTCAAAATCGCCAGATTTTCAGGAAAAATTGAAGGTATTTTTGATATTTGCTTATATTCGGCTTTGTAATCTTCTAAATAAACATCATCTATATTTTCAAAAATTACGGCCTCAACGTCTCTTATTTCATTGTAAAAAGTTTTTAATTCTTCTTGTAACGACTCTAAAATTGCAAACTCTTCTAAATAATTTATAAGTTTTTCAATAATAAAAGGCGACGTTACATTAAAATATGGTTTTACGTTACTTCTAACAGGTCTTGTTAACATAAACGCTTCAAAGAAAACCAATGACCCGGGAATTGTCTGTTTTTTCTCATCTTTTTTTTCTTTCTTATGTTCATTCTCTTCTTCATTATTCTTTTCATCGCCTGGAGAACTACCAAAAATAAACTCAATAAAATTATCTCCCCTATGTTTATTCTCAAAATGCTCCCTCAAAGCTCCTTTTAATGAACTTGCATAAATTATCGGAAGATTTGTAACTACATCCTTTTGGACTTGATTTTCGATAATATCGTAATTTACTCCTCCGCTTCCAACATGCATATTTGTTATGTTTTGAAGTTTATACATATCCACTACCATTTTTTACTCCTTTATAATATTCATTCCGATTTTTTGTAGATTTTTAAATGAGTTTATGTGATTTAGCAAATTATCTTTTGGATTAAACAAAACACTTCCTTTTTCGTAGATATAAACTGTTTCATTTTTTCTAAAAACTAACCTGTCTCCTTTTCTTTTTGTATATAAGTATCCAAAAGAAATATCTCTTGTTATTGCAAAATCGACATTGCCGCCTTTTAAAGGTTCTTTGCAAAATACATCACTGATAAACGAATGCTTTTCAAACTCATCATAATTTAACCACTCACTCTCATCAGCTATTTTCATCTTAAAAGCGCTCCTCTCTCCGCCAAGTTCTACAATATCATCTTTAAATGTAAAATCTTTAAATTCTTCTAACCTCTCCTCATCAAACTCCACTAAAAATCCAAATTCAAAATCTTTTAATTTATAAGAAATTTTTTTATAATATCCCTTTTTTTCCGATTCTTTTTGGATACCAATTTGCTCAACGCTCTCAAAAATTTCACTCTCTTTGACTCTGTCATTTTTACTAAAAAAATATCCCCAAAGCTCTTCATAATCATCTTTTGGATTATATGCTCTATTTTCTTTTAAATTCCATAATATTTCATCTTTATATTCAAAATCATCTAAATTTAATCTCTTAAAATACTTTTTGCCGTTTTTTACTAAAAAAAGAGGAGAAATTCGTTTTATTACTCCTAAATCAAAATTACACTTAATATCAAATGAAGTCTCACCTACCAATTTTTTAGCTAACTCGTCATTTTCTTTATCTATCCAATAACCTTTTCTCTTTCTCGTTAAAAGATGATTTTGTAAAAGAAGAGTTTTTCTAAGCATTCCTAAAAGTGTAGTTTGCTGAGGCAATTTTCTTGAATATGCGATATAACTATCATCGTTGAATGTTATCTCTCCTCCAAAAAAGTATGGCTTTAACGGCTTAAGAGTTATTAGTTTTATCATCGTTTGTCCTTATAAAATTGTTAAATCTTAAAATAAAATAGATTACTTTTAAATTTAAATCTTCAGGATAGTTTGAGGTTTTTAATTTATACATAGTCTGTGCTAAAAGATTGTAAAAATCTTTGTTTTTTGAGTAGTTTTCGTTAAAGTAGTTTTTGAAAAAAGCTTCGAATCTATCTTTTTCGTTTAAAAGTTCAAGGACTTTTTTATAAGTATCAATTTTATAAATAATGGAAGTATCAAATTTAAAATCGTTATTTAAAAGTGCTTTAATGGTTTCAACATTTTCTTTTTTAATAACTGCATTAAAAACCTGCCCCGAATGTTTTATTACATCTATTGCTATTGCGTTTTTAGTTTTCTTTGCTTTATTAAACAAAAGATTTTGAGCATTTTTTAGAGCTTCATACATTGGAAATTTGTAATAACTTATATTTATTCCGAAACTAAGAGTGGTTTTTGTATTTTCTAACCTATCATTCCAGCTTTTCATATTTTCTTGATAAATTTCATCAAGCTCAAACGCCAAATCTAATATATTTTTATCTCTATTCTTAATTGGAGCAAAAAACAGTAAATCGTCTCCGCCGGCATAAACAACGAAACCTCCGAAATCTTTAATTCTATTTAGAGCCTGTTTTACAAAATAAAACAAATCTTTAGATAATTTTTCATAATCTTCTATACTTGCATTATCTAAAAGTTTATTTACCTTACCCATATTGTCCCCGTCTACTTGGACGATTGCAACATATTTGTGATAATCTTGGAAATTATATTTTTTATTCAAATCTTCATCTTCAAAAATATTAATATCTTTTTCGTCATTTTGTCTTACTATCTCTCTTAAATCATCATCAATCACATCTGCAAGCGCTATTTCAAGTAATGAGGTAAAACTGTTATGCTTTCTGCCAAACGCAAATTTCGCAAGCTTGGTATTATTAACATTTTTAAAAAAATCTTTAAATTTATCTTTTGTCGGAGTCTGAAAAAAAAGCTCTTTCGTATCAAGATATTTATACATTTCATCTACTAAATTTCCATTATCTACATTTTCAATAACATATTCAATCTGAATATACTCTTTTAAATAATCTCTATCAATGCCAGTCATTTCAGACAACTTTTTTATCGCTTCGTCTATCGCCTTATTTATATCTTCTTCCTCCACTCCGTCAACTTCAAAAATCATCCTATCGTTAAAAAGTCCTACGTTTTTAATCTCAAACACTTCATCAGCTACATAAGGCAATATAAATTTTTTATCTTTAAATCTTTTTGCAATTTCTCTCATAATAAAACTGAAAATATAACTTGCCGCCCAAAGCTCTTTTGTTTTTCTTGCTTTAAGCAAAGTTTTGTAAATAGGACCTATCGTAATTCCAGCATATCTCATTATTTAATCCTTTGCCAGTTAAGCTCTCTAAATGCATAATTCATAAAATCTGGTAAATCAAAACTGCTTGGAGTATCAATTCTAACTTTTCTTGAACCTACTTTAAAGAAAAATTTTTTATTTAATATATCTTCATCTATATCATTTGCCACTGCATAAATATCTTCAAAAACTTTAAAAGTTATAGGAGATGGATATCTATCAACTTCCCCTGAAATAGTTATTTTAAAATAATCTGAATTTTTTTGTTTAAAATTTATTAAAGGCGCCACACCTAAAAGTCCTCTAATGTATTTATAACTTCTAATATTATCATTTATACAATCAACTGGAGGATGATAATATTCAAGTCTATTCATTAAACCTTGTTCACTCAATACTTCTTTTATTTTCTTTTTCTCCCATCTTATATTTTTATTACAAAAATATTTAAAAAGTTTTGATTTTTCATATCTTTTTTGATGATATTTTCCTTTTTTAAAAAATGATTCATTAACCCCGCTCTTTATTAGTTGATAATCTTTATGAATAATTTCAAGCGGCGCAACATCTTCTTCAAGTTCTTTTTTATAAATGCTTTTGTAAAAACTCTTTAATACTTTTTCAAACTCTTCTTTTGTAGTCCCATCTACAACAAAACTACCAAAGCCCTTACTTTGTCTTTGACCTAAATTATTAATAATTAAAAAACTTTTTAATGCATTTTCCACTAACTCTTCAAGCCTCTTAATTCTTGAATAAATTTTTATATAAACTTTTCCAAAATTAACTGCATAATAATCTCCAAAATATGAGCCAACTCTTACAAAATCATTATCTCTTTTTGATTTAAACGTTTTATATTTATAAACTTTTACAAACTTTGGGTCTGTGCTAATTTTAAAATATGGTGAGCCTTTACTAATGTCATTATTATTTATATTTGGAAAAATTTTTTTATTTTCTATAATGTCCTTAAATTCTTCATAAAGTATAGGGTCGGCTTTTTTTAAATCCTTTTTTATAAACTTTGTAAGTCTTGGTTTAAGCTCGCTTATTCTTAATAAAGCTTTTTGCTTAGGTAATGCCTCGAAATGAATCATATCACTTTGCTGCAAAAGAATTACGCTTTTCATTTTTTTCCTTTTGTAAAATAAATAATTCCATATGAAAGAGCTGTTATTACAAAAAACCATAAAATTCCACTCACATTCCATTTCATTCCCAAAAATTCAACTTTATCTTTCACATCCAAAATATTCATACCTAATATACCAGCTGCCAACGTTGGAGGCATTAAATAAGTCGCAACTTTAGTAAGTTTGCTGACTTCGGTGTTTTCTTTATGTTCTAGTTTCATTTGAGAAAAAGTGTCAAGCTGAATTAATTCAGAACTTAAATCTTTAACGTCATTATCAATATTCATAACTTTTCTTATTTTATCATATAGTTCAATCCCTTGCTCTTGAGAGGTTATCTCTTTAAAATAAAGCTTATTTCTGAATTTAAGATAGTTTTTATAAATATTTGAAACTCTATCAAACAATTCGTTTTCATTATCCAAATCGCTTATTGCCGTAACTTCATCTGAAAATCTCAAAATTGTGGCTCTAATGGCTAATGCCAATATTATCATTTGATAATAAACTGTTTTTACATGCGTCACGATAAAATCGGCACAATGTTTTTTAAGAGTATCCAAATCAGAAGTCAATACTACAAAAGAATATCTGCTAACCCCATAAAACGTTCCGTAATTTTTCCATCTGGTATAGGTATGTTTTTGCAATAACTCTTTTTGCATATTTTCATCTTGAACGCTTTTATCACCGCTATCAATAAATAAAAACTTATACCACACATCATTAATCGGTTTTAACTTTCCGTTTTCAATTTCTAAAAAATCGCTTTTCAAACTCTTAGCCAGCACGTTATTTCCATACCAACACACAACAAACATCCTCTCATCAATCACCGGCTGAATTAAAAATTTATCTTTTGTTCCTACATCTTGGGTAAATATATCTCCTAAAACTCTTGTAATTAAAGAAGAAATTGGAGGATGGGAAATATTTTTCAAATTTTCAAACTCTTTTATATCATACTCTATTCCGTCAAGGATTATTTCTTTTGCCATGTATTTTTTCATAACCTCATCAAGCGAAAAACCATCTCCCACAAAAGGAGGATACACCCTCCTAAAATATTCGTTGATATCCAAAATATCCTGAAAATCGTAATATTGATTATTCTCCATTTCAAAAGAGAGAATTCCTATACCGGTTTCAAATATTCTAAGAGTGATTGAAGAGAGTTTTAAATTAAAAATCTTTTCGTCATTAAATTTAACAACTTTTATTTTTACATTGTTAACTTCTATTTTCTTTTCAAAAAACCAAGAAGTAGCACTTTTTTTGGGATAACTTTCCAAATTAAAAAGTGTACCTTTGACAAAATCATGAAAATAAATGAATTCGTTATAATAATCACTTTTTTGAATACTAAATGGACAATATTCCCATTTATTATTCTTTAATTCTTCGAACAAATAATTAAGACTATTTTTAACTCTATCATTAAATTGTATATTTTTGTAAAATTCATGGTTGTCTTTAATTGAAAATTTTAAATAATCAAATCTAAAAGGAAATAGAAACTGGTGATAACTATACATTTATTTACCTTATAAGACATATATTTTAAGTTTTTTCGTTGATTTTTTTATAAATATTACTAAATTTTTTATAAATTTTCCATATTATATAATTATTTTAAACATTTGTAATAAACTAAAATATAAATTTTTACTTCATCTTTAAAATGATATAAAAGAGGTAAAAAATTTGTTACGTTACAAGTGTCCTTTCTTTCCTTTAGGTTTGCCAACTTTTTTGTGTGATTTTATAAACATATGTAAAAGTTTAAGCCGG
>NZ_RJVK01000006.1 GCF_003752135.1 Caminibacter pacificus | reverse complement strand
GTATTTACACCCCCGCTATCTTCTACGGAAGTGTTTGGTGTTGTTGGAAACTTATTATCAATACTGATTGACTCAATCGGTGCTTTTTCGATAGGTTGGATTGTATTTACACCCCCGCTATCTTCTACGGAAGTGTTTGGTGTTGTTGGAAACTTATTATCAATACTGATTGACTCAATCGGTGCTTTTTCGATAGGCAAAGGTACATATTCACCCTCTTTCGTATCAGGTAAAGGTTTTGAATCAATAATCGGACTTGAAACCGAATTTAATGCAGCTGTGTTTGCAAGCAATTCGTTTGCTTTTTCATTTATAATGGGTTTTAAGTTCTCCCAATTACCTGAAACCACTAAGTTTTTAATATCATCAATAGCTTTTTTAGCCGTTTCGGGAGCGTCTTTACCCGCTTTAACGATACGATTAAGTTGAGCTTCAAGTTCTTCAGGTGTAAGCTCACTCATATGCCTTTTAATATCCGCGGTGGCTTTTGCGATTTGTTTTGCGGCATATGCTTTCTGAGCCACTTCAACGTCAGCTGTTTTTACTGATTTTGTCTTTTTATCCACTTCCGCTACGTTTGTGGTGTGCGAAATAACATTAACAATCTTATCGGCTGTTTCAGGGTCTTTTGTTTCAACTACAAACGCCCCGTCTTCGATTTTTACAAAGTCAAGATTCTTTGATGTAATTTCTTTACACTCGTTTAGTGTAATTTTTCCGGTTCTTGCAAGTAACGCACAGCTTGGATGTTCGTTGTTGTATTTATCAACTGCGATAGCCATTGCCGCTTGTAATTTATTTAGTAACAATCTGTCGTGAGCCGTTGCGTTAATTGCAAGTTTTGACACTTCCAAATTCTCAGGGTGCGTTAATGGCAGCTTATAAAAATTGCTTTGAGCCACCATTCTATTTTGCAGTTCGTTGATATTTTGAGCAGTACTAACTACCGCTTTTAACTCTTCCGTCTTTTTTTGATTTGCCACTACACTTTCAATAGCCGTGACTGATAATAGTGTAGTGGCTAATAATGCCCCTACTATATAACCATTCATCTCTCTCCTCCTTTTGCTGAAAAGCTACCGCTAACGAAATTTTATTTTATTATCGTTACAAATTCAATATGACTTAACATAAATTTAACAAAAATTAAACTGAAATTACTAAAACAACCTTAGCGTAAAAGGGTAATGTGTATAGCATAATACACATTAGCCCCTTTTTTTCTTTAAAAAAATTTTTTGGAAAAATTAAAAATTTTGCTTTAAAAAAAGTTTTTTTTGTCTTTTAAACTTTAATAATTAAACCTTTTTAGGGAATTTTTAGGAGATTGAGAGCTTTGATAAGCTTTGATAAATGAAAAATATAATTTTTGTAATAAAAAGTATAATTTTTTTATAAATAAATATAATTCGTTTATAAAAAAGTATTAAATTATTAACATTTTTTTATATAAAAACAATAAAAAAATATAATTTTTTTATAAAAGAATGTTATTTTTTATTAAAAAATTTATAATTTAATATTTAAAAAATATAATTTGTTTATGTAAAAATATAATTTATTTATGTAAAAATATAATGTTTTATCAAATAAATATAATATTTTTATAAAAAAATATAATAGAAACATTAAAAAATTATATTTATTAATGCAAAAATATAATTCCTTTATAAAAAAATATAATTTTTTATTAAAAAATTTATAATTCAATATTAAAAAACTATAAATAAATTATAAAAAAATTATAAATAAATTATAAAAAAATATAATTTTTTTATTGACATTAAAGCAATTAAGATGTTATTATTTAACAAAAAAAAAGAAAAAGGAGCTAAAATGAATTTAGTTGTACTAAACACAAAAGGCGGAGTTGGAAAAACAACGATAGCAGTTCATATGCTTCCTTATCTATTTAGAGATAAGGGAGAAATGACTTTGTATCATATAGATAATAATAATAAGATAGACTACAAAACAAAGAATTTTAAAATAAAGCAGTTCAGAATTAATCAAACAAACGACGCAATCGACGAGGTTGAGTTGAATAGCCTCGTCGATGAAAACAAAATCAATATCATCGACGCAGGTGGGGGTGATGACACAAAAAGAGTTTTGAAAGCTCTTTCAGAAGCAATGGTGCCCGTAAAGTTCATCATCCCTATTGACCAAAATCTTCAAAGCAGAACAAACCTCTCTCAAACAATAGAGGAAATTTCTACAAGATTTCCAAATCCGGAAATCTATGTCGTTTTATCAAGAATTTTTAATAAAAATGAAATAAAAAAAGAATTTATTTCCATATATGGAAATGAGACTTTTGGTGTATCCGCTATTGATGCGGATACTTTGCAAAAAATAAAAGATTTCGGTTTTATGCCGTTTTGGAGTGTTCTTCAAATCTTTGACGCTCAAAAAACGGCATTGCTTGATAAATTCCTTTCAATAGAGGAACTTATCAAAGATAAAGATAAACTTATAAAAGAGTTTGTTGAAAAGCTCAAACAAGATAATAATGAAGAAATGACAGAAAAGTATAAAAAATTTAAACAAACTTTAAGAGAAGCGGAAGAAATATACAAATACTCAAAAAACCTCGATAAAATCAATAAGAATTTTGTTACTAAAATAAACGAAAGGGATTAATATGAAAAACGAAACTATGTGTTTTACTCTTTCAAAAGCGGAAAAAAGAATAATTATAAAAAAGATAAAGAAATCAAAACGCTCTCTTTTTGTTAGGGAGGCGATTCAAGAGTATTATAGAAAAATAAAACTCAATCCCGAGCTTTCAAATATTTTTCTTGAAGAAGAATCAGAAATTTTAGAAGAACCAAAAGAAACTACACAAACTACACAAGATACACAAGCTCCGGAAATAAATCCACTTGACCCATTAAAGAAAATTCAAGAACAACTTAGAGATGAAGACTAAGTTGTTCTTTTTCTCCTTTTTGCAAAAAAAATATAATTTTTTTATAATTCACTAATAAATAAATTATATTTTTAACTTACTTATTTATAAACAAATTATATTTTCTTATAGAAAAATTATACTTTTTATTACAAACATTATATTTTTACATAAACAAATTATATTTTTTAAATATTAAATTATAAATTTTTTAATAAAAAATAACATTCTTTTATAAAAAAATTATATTTTTTTATTGTTTTAAATTGTAAAAGAAGAATAAGGAGAGCTTAGAAGAAGTTATTTATTTATTTTTGTTTTTAATAAGCTCGTTTATACTTTCGTCAAGTTTATCAACAAAATAATCAATAAGCTCAGCAGATTTTAAATCTAAATCCTCCAAGCTCAATTCGTTTTTTTCAAGCATTTTTTTACAATTATCAATTTCAAGTGCTTGCAGTTCGGTTGCTATTTTTATTTGTTCTATATATTCTACAATTTTTTCTAATTCTTTCATATTTACCCCTTTCAATATACTTACTTTTTGCTTATTATATACTTAATGGGGATATTTGTCAAGGGTTTTAGATAGAGAAGTCAGGGAGAAAAAGGGGCTCCACCATTAACATAATAAAATTTCTCTACGTTGTATTTATAATTTTTTTATTTATAGTTCTCCTGAAATGACATACTTCTCAAACAATTCAAGATTTTTTGCATTCAAACGAAATACCTCATTATTATAATAAGCATTTGAAAAAGAAACTAAAACACTATCGTTATGAGTTAATTCTTTAGCTAATTCCTCATATTCTTTAGAGCTCTCATCATATTGCAGCATTTTATTCGCTATTTCAGCGGATTTTTTTTCTAACTCTTTTATAAAACTTTCAACTTTGTTTATATGCTTTTGATAAAAATCCCTTAATTTTTCCTCTTTAATAATTTCGTTTTCTTTTTTTACTTCCTCTATGTCTATTTCGTTTTTAAGAGAAGAGATAAATTTATCGAGTTCGTTTTTGTTTATTTTCATATAGAAATCTTTTTTGCCGGTAATTAACTCGGTTCCGATAAATGTTATTTGTTTCTCTTCCTTCTTAACATTTTCAATCTTTACGCAATAGTTAAATTTTTTCTTTTTAAAATGATAAATTTTTCCTATCGTTTTTTCTTTTATTTTTTCTACCTCAACGTCAATTTTCTCAATTGCTCCTATCTTCTTAGGATTTTCATATAAATATTTTCTGATGTTATTTACATCTTTATTGTCAAGTTCTATAACTTCATTATTTTCAGGATTATATAATTCTAAGAATGATAAGTTATTAACCCTTAAAACTAAATAAGGTTTGTAAAAAGGTAATTTATTACAAATTTGAATATTTCTAAGCTTTCTAAGAGAAGAGACAAATTCGGCAAATGTTATTTCTTCATTTTGCACTTTTTCTCTTATTATTTCAAGCGGGTTTGAAGTTTTTTGTAAAAGATTTTTACTTTGTTTATTTGCTTTTAATATAAATCTTACTTTTGTAATTCTTCTGTTCTCTTTGTGTTCTTCAAAAGAAACTATTTTAAATTCAAGTTCTTTTTTATTTATATTTTCAATTGCTTTTTTAATGTAAAATTTTTTAAAATCTTTATAAGGTGTTTTATTTCTAACGTTTAATATTTTATATAAAGAAGAAACATCAAACCATTTCGTCAAAATTTCTTCTTCTTTTTTAAATCTTTGCTGCGATAAAAATTTATCTAATAGAACTTCGTAAATTCTTTGAGCTTTTGGGGAGGAAAAGGTATTATAATTCTCCAAATTTATATTCGTATAGCTTGACATACTATCTATCTCCCTTACAATAAGAGGGGAGAGTGCATACTTGACATTATCTTTTGTAATTACAACTTCCGGGACTACTTGTCCAAGCCTAATTTCTTCAAATCCCGTAGTTTTATCTAAGATATCTTCTATTTTATAAATTCCTATTTCTCCGTCTTTTTCGATTGTATTTAATTCGATTGTCTTCATTTCGTAAAGGAGTTTTATAAGTTCTTTTTCGGGTCTTTTTCCAAGTTTTACTAACCTTTTCAACTCTTTAAGCGAAAAAGTAAAAAACAAAATATTGTTATTTAGATATTGTTCCCAAAAAGAAGGAAAATCGGCTGATTCTTTTATGATATCTTTTTTAATTTTTTTTATTTCTTTTAGTTGATGTTTTGCATTTTGAATGAAAATAAGGAAGCAACGTCGTTGTAAAGGCGTCATTTCCTTATTATATAAGTCATATATGACTTTGTTTGGTATATTTACAATATTCATCGTAACTCCTCTCCCAATTTTTTTAAAATTATATTTCTAACTTTTCTCCTCTATCGGTGAAATGTGAAAAAAAATAAATTATTCTTTTTTGAATTTTGTTATTAATTTTTCTAATTCTTTCTTAAATTCAGGGTTTTTCACCCTGATGACAAAAAACTCCTCAGTTTCATAAGGGTGTTTTTTTTCTTTTTCTTTTTTTATTCTGCTTAATGTCGTTTTGAAGTTTTTAAAGGTTGTATCCAACCCCTTTTCTGTTTTTAAAAAATCGTATATATTTTTTAACTCATAATACTTCTTTGCTTCCTCTATAAACGGAAACAATTCTCTTAAAATTCCCGTAACTTTTTTATTTTCATCTATTTGAAAATTTTTAAAAATTTCATTTAGTGTCATATAAACTCCTTTTTTTGATTTTACCAGCCGCTAATAAAAAAAGCGTATATTCCGAATAAGGTAAAAAATGTGATAGGGGTTTCTTTTTTTATAAAAAGATAAATATATGAAACAAAAACCCCGTATATAGCTCCATAAACAGCAGCCTTAAAAGGGTTTAGCCCCTTAGTGTAAAGAAAAATAGCTATTACATATACAATTATCCCGTGAAAAATTTCTTTTGAAAGTTTTATTTTTTCATTATTTAACAACATTTTACCCCTTTCTTTTTTTTGCCTATAAAATATTAACATAATTTTCTCAAATTGTGCTTATCATATGCTTATTTTTTACAAATTTATAGAAATTTACACATAAACTCCCAGATAAAGGAAACTATTGTTATAATTGCAAAAAAGGGATATGGTGTTTGCTAAATTGTTTTTTATCATTCTTTTTATTATCACTCCCTCTATTATATTCTTTACAAAAGGAGAGTATTATATCTCCGGAGTCTTTATAGGAATACTATCACTTATTTTTATAATCGAAAAAAACAAAGAAGCAAAAGACATTATTAACAAAATATTTTAATTCTTACCTCCATTTTCTATTTTTTAGCCGTTTAACTAACTTATTGTTCTATTTATAATAAAAAATATTGTTTTTTTAGTTCGGTATTTTTTATACCACCTTTGGTATTTTTTATACCACCTTTGGTATTTTTTATACCACCTTTGGTATTTTTTATACCACCTTTGGTATTTTTTAGGTATTTTTTATACCACCTTTGGTATTTTTTATACCACCTTTGGTATTTTTTATACCACCTTTGGTATTTTTTATACCACCTTTGGTATTTTTTATACCACCTTTGGTATTTTTTATACCACCTTTGGCTGATAGCCTACCTTTCAATTATTCTCGAGATTTAGGGAATATTTTGGATTTTAGCACAATAAAAAAAGCTCCTACAATATAAATACAATATTATTACAATATATTAATTACAATATTTACATCTCTCTACAATATATACAATATAGCGCCTCTCCTTTAAAAGAGAAAAGTTCAAAATATAATTTGAAAAAAACGTTCATAGGAGATGATAGATGAAAGATAAATTAAGAGAGATATTAAATTTTTTAAAATCTAAAAAAGGAGAAAATTTAACATATAAAAAATCTTCTCTTATAGAAGGAGCTAAAAAGATATTAAATGCGGCTAATACAGATAAAAAAATTGTAGTAGTTGGCGATTATGACGTGGACGGAATTTTCTCATCTTTTATTGCTTGGCATTTCTTATATGCTCTTTATCATAAAATGGGTAATTCTTCTAATGTGGAGTTGATTTTTTCAAATAGAGATTCGGGATTTGGTATTACGTATGAAGAGTATCAAAAATTATCTAATGAGTACGACCTTATTATCACTACCGATATGGGAAGTGACTTGCCGTTTTTATCTCAAGATATTGAAAATCTTGTAGTAATAGACCACCACCCTACAAAAAATAATTATGATTATATTATTAATCCAAATATCCAAAGAAGTAATATTTCCACTTCAGGGGGTAGGGTAGTATATGACATTATTGAAAAGTTATTACTTCCTAATGCCAAAAAGATATTTAATCTGCCTGAATTTTCACCGCCGCTTAACGCCTATGCGCAACTTGCTGCGGTGACTCTGATTTCGGATATGGCAAACTTAACACAAAATAATAGAGAATTTATTATTAATGCTCTAAACGATATGAAAGAAAGAGTTATAGTACCTATGTTTTCCTTACTCGAGGAGTTTAACTCACTTGAAATAAGCTATAAGATTGTAAGTCCTATAAATGCATATTCAAGAATGGAAAAAAATTTAGACGATATTAAACAATTTATTAACCCTGCTTCTTTTAAAGAGTTTAAAGAAGCACATAAAAAACTTCAAGACAATAATAAAGAGAAAATTAAACTTGTAAATTATTACTATCTTGATATTATCGGCAATAACAACAATAAGAACAAAATCGAAAATGAATATTTCTTGTTTTACTTTAACCCTGAAATGCCTACGGGACTTAACGGACTTATTGCAAATAAAATTAACTCATCTTTCCATAAGGTTTCAATTATTGCAAGTCAAAGAAATGATGAAATTGTAGGCTCGGCAAGAGGTTTTAATGTTAAGAATCTCTTTTATCTTTTTGGTATTCCTACGCTTGAATTTGGAGGACATAACGACGCTTGCGGTTTTAAATTAAAAAAAGACTTTTTAAACGATTTTATAAAAAAAATTGAGGAGCTTGCAAATACTTACCATTTTGAAAAACAAAAGTTTAAAGCAATTATTGATAAACCGCTTAGTATGAAAGAAGTTTTGGAATTGAATAAATTATACGCTCAAGAGTCTCAAGGGGTTGATTTTCAAGAGAAAATAACTTATCCGTTTAGTGCGGAGCTTGAAATTGTAGGCAAATTTAAAAATGATTATTTGCTTGTAAAAGTGGGGGATAAGGAGCACAACGACAATACTTTAATGTCTCTTGCCGAATATGAATACTTAAAAAATAAAAAAATTCTCTTAGGGACTCTTCGAACTGACGGAAAAATTCATATAATAACAGGAGTTAATAACGAAATTGAGCTTAAAAATAGTATTTCTCTCTTTGAAACTGAGAAAATAAAAATTGAAAAAGAGAATTCAAATTTATTAAATATGTAGGAGAATTAAATTGATATGGATAGTGACTCATAATAATTCTTTATATAAAGATTTAACACATCTATCAAAGAAGTTCTATGAAAAAACCGGAAAAAAGATAGCGGGTAAAAAACCGATATATATGCCCGAAAAAAAAGACGTTATTGCTAATGTTTTAAACGATGTTGTTTTTATTGCTCCTTATTATCCCGAAAAAATAGGATTTGACAATTACGGCTTTTTCTCGGTTGTTGATTTTGATGATTTTATTACGGATGAAAATATTGAATATCTTGGAGAAGAGCAGGTTTTAAAAGAAAGGTTGGGTTTAAGAATTTACAAACCTAAAGTTGCTTTTAAGAATATGGCAGGGGCTAAAAAACTTATTAACGATGCTCAAATGTTTAGAAAAATGGAGCAAATGGGACAGACAATAGGCGGCATCTTTTTATTTGGTGTTCCGGGAACAGGGAAGAGTTTTTTTGCCGAATGTTTTGCAGGTGAAACGGGAAGAAAGGTTGTAGATTTAGACTTGTCATATATTTCTTATACGGATAACCCTTCAAAAACCCTGCTTAAAGTTTTTGAAATTCTTTTGGAATCGGGGGATAAGTTTGTATTACTACTCGACGAAATTGAGAAAGTATTTGATACAAATAATTATCGCTCAATGCAAGTTCTTGGAAGACTCTTAACGCTTTTGAACGATATTGTTAAAGAGAATATTCAAGAGCTTGTATTTATAGCTACTGCTAACAATATTACAAAAATAAGGGACAATAATCCCGAATTTTTAAGAAAAGGGAGATTTAGAAAATTATATTTCTTAAACTTTCCGTCTATGCAAAGTGCAAAAGAGATGTTTTCTTTATATTTTTCTATGAATATAAGAAAATTTGAAAAGTATATGAGTATTTTACAGGTAAGCTTTATTAAGAACATAAAAATCGAAAATCTTATAAGAAAAATTGATGTTTTATTGCAGGAATATAAAGTTATAAACGATAACGATAAGTTTATATACACACCTGCTGAAATTAACGTTTTTACTGAGGAGTTATTTATTAATTATCTTATAAACAAAATAACAGACTTAGACGATTTAATTTCAATAAGCGCTAAGGAAATAACCCCTATACAATTTAGCGCAAGAGATTCTATTCAAAAAATGCTTTCTCAAAATAATATTTATTCGGATTCAGCTTTTGATATTAAAGCCTTTACTGAAATATCTTAAAGGAGATAAAAAATGAAAAAAATTGTATTGCTTTTTTTCTCTTTATTGTTTTTGAATGCCGCAACCACTGCTGCGACGAAGACTGATAATTTCTGCGGTAAAACAATTATAGAAAATAAGGAAAATGTTTTCTATTGTCCTCAAAAACCCGGATACAAAGCGATTTTGTCTTTGTTTTCTTACAATTCTCCAAGCTATGTCTGTTCGTATATGCAAGACGGAAAAGTTGTTAGGACTTGTACCTATACGTTAAAAAATTCATATTTAGTATTAAATGCGGCAGATAAGATATTTAATCCGGCAATTCAAAATTATCAATTAACTTTCGCTGTGAAACAATTTGTTAAAAATATGAAATATATGGATTTTTTCACAAAAGATGAGCTTGATAAAATGGATTTTGATACTTTTCTTGATAACTTAAAAAAAGTGCAAAAAAATCAATTCTCTTCAAATGCAGGTGTAGCTCAAGAAGATTTCGAAATGATAAAAAAATACTTAATAGAATCACATTTTAAACCCGGAGCGGAAAAAAGTGACAAATATACCTTTTCGCATTTTCTAATATCATTAATTACACTTGACCCCGAAGTAATTAAGGGGTATAACCCTGCTACGGGACAAATTGAAATTAATCCCGAATGGTATAAAAATACTACAAACTTTTATCTTTCTCAATCGTTCGGACAAAAATTTTCTCAGGTAATAGGAGCAATAGGGCAGGTTTTGCATACACTTAACCCGTTTGCAAATCATACAAAAGTTACGACTGACAACATCCAACTTGTCAATGGAAATTTGAGTCTTCATCTATCGAGTTGGAATAAGATTTTTGACTTAAAACTTTGGGGATTTTATTATGATTTTATGTCAAAAATGGATAAAGCTGTCAGATATGCAGTATTGCTCATTTTTGCTCTTTTAGGCGGATATGTGTTTGGGAAAATGCTTTTTATCAAGGGGGTAGATACATATCTTAATCGTGATGAGGTAAGCTATAAAAATCCTGATTTTATTTTGGGAGCCGGTGCGGTAATTATGTCAGTATCTATTTTCTTTTTATCACCTATTACGAAAAACAACAATGGTGAAGAAGTTTTTTATAAAAATGATACGGTCGCTAAGACTTTTATCAGAAAAGCTTTAGCAACGGGTGATAAAATAGCCACTATTACAAACGACTTTGCGACTGCTGCGTATTTAACTTATGCACTCCATAAAGAAAATATGGGTAACCCTATTGACGTATATTCTCAGTCATTGCAAGACTTGAGGAATTTGTATATTTTATGGAGAACTGAGCCGATGATGAAAGCTTGTCTTGCATATTACAATTATGCAGGCTCAATTGAAAAATTTTTGACTTTATCGGCTCAGTCTTTACAAATGAGCGACCCTAATATATATAAAAATTCACCTTATTATAAACTTACCGGAGCTGATGAAATAGATTACAAATCTTGTTTAAACCTTGCAAAAAATTTCGTGATAGAAAAAAATCTCATTATGACGGATATGTTAGCCCTTAATACAACGTTACAAAATTATGAAAAAAATATTCCGATTGTTATGAAATATTATACTTTATCACAAATTATGGTAAATAAAAGATATGGTTGGATTGCAATGGTTTCGTCTCCTATGAATTATTTCATTGCAAGCAATGCAGAGCTCTTCATTGATAACGGGATTACTCAAGAAATGGTGAATAAAATTGCCGAAAATGATGTGAAATCCCTCAATTTCAAATCTCCTTATGAAACGGGCGGGGTGCTTTCCGATACTAAACTTGCTACCGCAACGGGTATAGGTAAAGGACTTGGTTATATGGTAAATATAGGGACAAAATTTATATTACCTTTTTATGCGGAGTATTATAAAGCCACTTATAAAATTTTATCGGGAATGTTTCAAAATAGCGATAACAATAATAAAGAAAAAGAGACTATAATAAAAAAACTTGTAATTAAAGTTGGGGAACTCCTTAAAAAAGTGTTTCTTGTTACTAAAATTCTTGCATTTTTGGGTGGTAAGACTAAATATCTCCTCATTGCGGTAGCGGCTTATTTCATTTCATTTTGGTTGTGGAAACTTAGCTTTCAAATTATCTTGATTGTCGGTTTTACTTTAATGGTGTTGTTAGAAATTGTTTTTTATTTTAAAGACGTATTACTCTATTTTGTATTGTCAGTTTTTGTACCTATTTGGAGCGTGCAAAAAAATTCAAGACAAAGAATAGAAAAATATCTTGCAGAGGGTGTTATGCTTATGTTTAAACCTTTTATTCTTGTATTTGTAGTTTATTTAGCAATTTTGATAATGGGACTATTTATGGCACTTTATTATTTCATTTTAGGACTCACTTTCAATATAAATGAAACTCTTGTGCAATATCTTATTGTTGCAAGCAATAACGGACTAAAAGGACTCGGAGCAGGTATAAACGGCATATTATATGTCGATTCAATCAAGTCGGTAGGTGAAATACTCGGTATTCTTTTTCAATATGTAGTCGGTTTCCTTGTGATTATTAAAGGGACTGATTACATTCTTAAAAAATTCGGTTATGAAGAGCAAACATTGTTTAGTCAAGCCGTAACAAAAACCGAAAAATATGTTAATCCTATTTAAAAAAAGGGGTAAATATGAAACTAAGAAAAATTTTAATTTTTTTGCTTATTATAAGTATCGCTAATGCAGGAATGAGTTTGAGTTTCGGTTCGATAAGAGACCAAGTTAAAGAACAAATAAGCAAACAGATAAATAAGAATGCAACTTCAAAGCTTGCCGACCTCATCGGTGTAAAAAAAGATATCATCTCAAATATCATTAACGGAACAAAGCTCGGTAATTTACCGGGACTTACCGGGCTTGATAGTTTTATTAATTCCATAACAATGGGGTATGTAAATTTCAAATGTGTTAAACCTACTTTTAAAAAACCGAAATTTAACTTATGTGATATGGATTTTGATAAATTTAAGATAAAACTCGGACCCTGCGAAGCCAAAGCGACCAACCCTTTAAAAGACTTATACGATAAAATGTGTAATAAAAAGAAGAAAAAAAAGGCAACTTCTTCTACGATAAGTTTTTTAGATAGTATGAATGCAAAAATCTCAGATGTGAATCTAAGTAATATAATAACACCAAGCGGTATATCTCTTGCTAAAATTTACGGAGATGATAAAAATCCTTCGTTTTATGCTGTTTTAGCGAAAAAAAATCCTTCGAACCCTGCTGTTTCAAGCTGGTTAAATAACGATAGAAAAACCCTAATACTTCAAGATAAAACGGTAAAATTTACGGGAACTACCGATATAAGCAGAATTGAGTTACCTAAAAATAGAGGACTTTGGCTTAAGTCCGTATATGATAGCGCAAAAAAATTTTCCGAGATTGTGCCTGATTATCTCGGAATTTATGAGGAAGTTACCTCTCAATTGACGGAAAAATTTGTTAATATTTCAGGAAATACCTTATCTGAAA
This sequence comes from Caminibacter pacificus, assembly GCF_003752135.1. Taxonomy (NCBI): domain Bacteria; kingdom Pseudomonadati; phylum Campylobacterota; class Epsilonproteobacteria; order Nautiliales; family Nautiliaceae; genus Caminibacter; species Caminibacter pacificus. The sequence continues at coordinate 79,386 of NZ_RJVK01000006.1, read as the reverse complement.
TAAGGGCTATTGAGTCAAAAGAGTGGCAAAATGTTGTTAATAGCCCTGAAATTAAGAATATCTTCAATGTTGTTAATCAGGCGTATGATATGTATTATGCTAATAAGCTCTTAATTCTTAACGCTAAAAGCAAATTTTATCAATACGCCCCAACGCAAGATAGACTAAATTTACTACCCGTTAGCAAGAGAACGGATGTGAAATATAAGTCGATTGTTTATTCGGCACAAGTAACGGATTTAATGGCAAAAAAAGAGATTGAAAAGAAAAAAACTAATCAAAATATCAGTCTCGTTTTAAAAGCGGCTTATATTTCAAGTCTCGATTTTAGAGACGATATCGCCCAAAAAGAGATTGATACGCTTATAAATTCGGTGCAGTAAAGGGGAATTATGCAGTGTGTAGATTTTAGATTATTACTTATTTTTTTGTTTGCTTTTGTTGTTACCTTAATAATTTTTGGTTTAGAAGTCGGGAGAAAGAAAAATAATAAAATTATTTTAGAAGATGCGGCTCTTGTTTATTTTTTTAGAAAAATTCTTACTATGTTAAAGAATAAGCAGGAGCCTTATTCATTACTTGTAAATGTTAATCTCAGAAATGATTTGGGATTTCCTAATAAAGAGAATTGTAAGTTTGTTATTACAAATAAACTCTCTCAACCGATTTTGTTTTTTTTCGATGAAAGAGAAATTTCTCAAAAATCTATTGATGAGTTGAAAAAGAAATATCCTTATTACAAATTTTACAAGTTTGATTTTTCTCAAAAAGAAAAAACTAATTTTCTAATTTCAAACGTTTTAAAAGAACTTGAATAGAGGAGTAAAAAATGAGAAAAGCGTTTTCAATGATTGAAATAATTATAGCTCTAATAGTTGCTTCATTTGTTGCTTATATCGGCTTACAAAAATTTCTCGATAGCCAAAAGGAAAAATACGACAATGAATTCTTAAGCAAAATGAACGTATTTGTCAGTAGTGCTCTTTTAGACGCTACAACGGGTTACCCGAACGGAACGGGAGGGTATTGTAGTAATGATAATAGCTATACGGGACTCACCGCTCAAAGAGCTGTAAAATGTATCGGTTGGGAAAAAGCATATTCGGTTGGGGGAACGGACCCTAAAAGTTATATTTATAAGCTTGACGTACTTAATAGCATAAGTGCGGACGGGTGTTATATTTATCTAAGGGAGCCTTTATCAACCGATACGAACAATATTTTTTATATGTATGTTGATTGTAGCAATTATAAAGGCAATAAACAAATGATTGAAGATTTAATTTCGACAGATATTAAAAGAAATTTTTATCAATATCTACAAAATGTTGATAGAAAAGCCTCATCGGTTGATTATTCGGCTGATGCGACAAATGCGTTTGTAGATAGTGGAACGGATAGCGACGGAAAAGTTGGTTTTCAATTTAAGAACTAAGGAGTATGATGAAAAAGAGTATTCTTATATTTTTATCAATTTCGTTTTTGTTTGCTGAGAGTATAGGCGGAGGACTTGCTGAAAAGATAGAAAGAATTGCAAATTATTATAATATTGACCCAAAAGTTATCTATACGATTATTAAAATCGAAAGTAATTTTAACCCTTTTAGTATAAATGCGAATTTCAAATCAAAAGAGAAGAAAAAAGCCTTTATTAAGCTTTTAAAACAATACGGAGTTAAGTATTCCGTATGGGGTAAAGCCGTTTCCGTTTCTCCTAAAACAAAAAAAACCGCTAAGATGCTTATAGAAAATCTTAAATTAATGAAAGTTTCTTCTTATGACATAGGATTGATGCAGATAAATTCAAAGAATTTAACCGAAACTGAGGAAAAACTTGCGCTTAATCCCGAATATTCAATTATAAAAGGGACAAAAATTTTAAGAAAGTGCTTTGATTATAACAATTACAATATATATAAGACTCTTATTTGTTATAACGGCAGCACTGTTTATGCAAAAAAATTCTATCTTGCATATATTAAACTTTTCGGAACTCTTGCTAAAAAGTAAAAAACTTCTAAAATTTTCAAAAATTTTTCAAAATTTTCTTTTACCACCTCGTTGAACTCGGGGAAAAATTCGTATAATTTTCTTAAAATCAAGAAAAAGGAGTAAAAATGGTTTCATTTTTAAAAGAGAAATTTTCACAATCGTACAATAAAGCGATAATGTTGCTTATTATCTTTGGATTACCTGCTGTCGCGCAGGCGGAAGATTACACGGCAAATGCAACGGATAAGGGATTTGTCGCAAATATAATCGGAATACTTATGTTTCTTTTAAAAGGTATTTTAGCATTATTCATTCTCGGGTTGGCGTTGGCTTGGCTTATTCTTCCTATCGGTTTGATGTACGGAGTTAAGAAACATTACGAAAAAAAAGAAGATACGGACACAAGAGATATAAGTAAAGAAAAGATGATAGCTTATGTTGTAGCTGCTATTGGTGGAGTTATCGGAGGATTATTCTTCGCAGGACTTATCGGACAGATGATTTTCGATAAAAATTCAATTAAAGCAGGACTTGCGGCGTTGCTTGGTAAAGTATATGCTAACGCGGTATCTATTGCCGCACAATAAAGGCAACTTATGAAACTTAGAAAACTTCAAGCCTTAGGGGTTTTGGATACTCCTGAGGCTTCCAAAAAACAGAAAAATAAAGCGGATAAAAAAACGGAAAAGAAAAAAGAAAAAATTAAAGAGGAAGTTATTAAGAAAAAATCTCCTCTAAAAAAAATATTGATTATTATAGGTTTAATAATTGCGGCATTTGTTGGGTTTGTAGCCCTTGTTAAGTTTATAGGTGTTAATGAAATTCTTGCGGAGGCAAATAAACAAACTAAGATAAATAAACCTCTTAAAAAAGAAAAAGAGGTAAAGGTAGTTCAAGCACCTCAAACACCTCCCCCACCTAAAAATGATGAAAAAAACAAAAAATATGCCGCTGCCGGTGCAATTGAAAAGGTTGAAGTAAGTGATATTAATACAACTGATAACAATAAGAGTGCGGTAATTGACTTAAATAAATTACAAAATAATACTCAGAATGTGCAAACAAAGCCTCAAATTAAGTACGTTACAAAAACTAAATGTATTTTAAAACAGGATTTAGACAACCTTGTTTATTTTTATAAAATCGGTTCTATTTTAGAACCTATCTGGAAAAATCCTGAATGGAACGGGAAAGGTATCACTCTTCCGAAAGGTTTTTTTATTTTTCCTAAAAAAGAGGATATTCAAGGTAAATATATAAAAATAGATGAAAAACACAACATTTTTATTCCAAAAAAATATTTTATTTGTTCTGAGGTAAAAGTAAAGGAGAACGATAATGGGAATTAAGTCGTTTTTAAAAGATAGTGCTTTTCTTATTAAGGAGATAACACGAGATTGTATCTTAAAGAAAATCGGAGATAGCTATCTTAATTTCTCCGACTCTTTTACAATTGTCGATGCGGGTAAAAATTATGTTAAAACTCCGCAAAAAAAACTCTACGCAGTTGAAATTAAAGGTTTTGGAAATATCCAAAGAACATTGTCTATATTGCCGCAAATAGTAAAAGAATTTGCGTTTAAGCAGGGAAATATATATATTTTTTTAACTAAAAACAAGGTAAATTTTGAGGGAAGTTACGATTTTGTTTCAAAAAGCTCCGTTTATTTATTTTCCGAAAATAAAGCTCTTTTAGAAAGAATCGCAGGGTTTTTTGAAGCAAAATTATTATCTTCAAAAGCTATTATCAAAGCTCTCTTGGATATTTTTCAAGTTAATGTATATAAAAGCGATTTTGAAAGTTTTGGATTAAAAACCGAAAATATAATTTATGATAAAACTCCTGCGTATATAGACCCTATCGGTTGCGGTTTTAAAAAAATTTTTTTAGAAGGGGCATATAAGCAAGTTAAAGACTATAAACTTTATCAAATAGTCGGTAATACTACATCGTTAAATAATATTAACTTGCTTGATTTGTTTAAACTTGATTGGAAAGGTTATATCGCTATTACACTTATTATCAATAGAGACATTATTCAACGAAAAACAAAGTTCTTAGTAGGCGATGTTAAAAAATTTGAAAAAAATAAAGAAATAAAACAAGAGTTTATCAATTTTGAGGAAAGTCTAAGAAATAAAGAAGATAACTATTCAATTATTATGGCAAATATTGTCGCAGTAATTGACAATCCAAAAATTATAGCTGATATCTCGGGCTTTTTTAACTCTTCTATATATATAGAAAAAGAGATTTTTAAAAAAAGTCTTATTTATAAAACGCCTATTCTTAGCAGAGATATAGATTTTGATTTTTATATTGCGGTTGAGGACGCAGTGCCTCTAATTTCACAAGTGTTTAAAAATAAAGAGCTTAAAGTTAAGAATCCGAAAGTATTAAGGGGAAGAGATATCTCTCATAATTATGTTTCATTCTCTTTTGCCGAGAGTGCTACGCCGCACTTTTTTATCTTAGGTAAAACGAGGGCAGGGAAGTCATTTTTCTTACAAAAAATGACTTCCGGTATTATCCGCTATGATGTAAAAATAAACAGAGTGAATAACAAAGAATTCTATATGAGATATTTTGACAAAGGTAACTCGGCAATTAAGTTTGTCTCAAAACTTAAAGAGTCAAATGTCTCAAAAGAGGTAGTTTCTATTCAAAATCTTAAAGAGTTTAGGTTTTCATTTTTAGATATCTCTGCTAAAAACGGAGTGCCCGATTTTGAAGAGGTTGATTTTTCAATTATGATTATGAATATGTACCTTGAAGGGCACGATATAGCTCCTTTTAACGCTATTGAGATAGGGGAGCTTAAAGAAGCTATAAATAATGTTTTTTTTAATGGTTATCAAGGAGTTAATTTATATAAATTAATGGAAGATGAGGCGTATAGAAAAGTTATTAATAATTTATTTGAAGCTCATCCTGAGCTTAACAATGAATTTACTAAAAATACCGATATCCCTCTTGATAGTGATTTTGCTTTCCTTAATAAGCCGAGAATAATTGATTTAATCAATTATTTGTCAATTAAAAAACAATCTCAAACTATTGATGATATGCAAAGAAACTCCATTGAAAATACTTTATTGAAGTTAAAGGCTTTGAATTCTAATAAGTTATTTAACGGATATAGCTCATTTACTCTTGATGCGGCTAAAAAATTTTTCTATTTCGATATCGACGATTTAAAATCTCTTGGTGAAAAGGAATTTGTCCCGGCGTTTTGGTTTATTTTTCAAAAGCTATATAAGCAAGATAAACAAAGAGGTAAAGAGTTTAAGGCAAAAGGAAAATTACCTACTCCCGTTTATTACTATCTCGAGGAGGCTCATAGTTATCTTAAATACAAAAGTTTTGTATCGAATTTTTCGGAATTTGCAAGAGAAGCGGCAAAATATAATATTCACTTAGGATTTATTTCTCAATTTGCAGGTGACTTACCCGAAGATGTTTTTAGAAGCTTGGGAACTAAAATAGTATTACCGCCTGAGAATATAAAAGATGCCTTAAAAGATTTAAAAAATATGTGGGCGGAAAATCCTGAATATATCAAATTTTATGATGAATACGCTAAAAGGTTTTACGCTTTTGTTGAATATGAAAGAGGGCTTTTTACTCTTAATCAGAAAATTTCGGAGGAAGAGCAATGGCTATTCGATTCGGAAAAATAGTTTTTTTAGCTCTGTTATTTACGAATTCGTATGCGGCTATATGCTGCTGTAGCTCTAAAATCTTTGAGGTAGAGAGGGAAACACAAAAGAAAATCAATGATGTACTTAGTAAAACTATTCAAAATTCGTCTAATATTAATAAAAGTTATAAAAATATTTTAATCGCGAAAAAAGAAGAGATAAAACAACTTAGAAAAATAAATTCTCTTCTAAGCAAAAACGGGAGAGGGTTGTTATTGAAACTTAGCGAAATAAATTTTAACGTAAAAAAAAATCAAAAAATTGAATTTTTAAGATTGGAGGAAAACAAATGAACTTAGAAAAGATATTTCAAAAGTTAAAAGAGAAAAACGTTTATCTTAAATTTTTATCTTTGTCGGAGCAGATAAAAGAGTTATCAAGTAAAGAGATTATTTTGAATCCAAAAGTTATTGCAAAGGCAATAATGGAACTTAGAGCCGGAAAACCTGCTGAAAACGTAAGGAGAGTAAAAGAAATTAAAGGAGCGGATATTGAAATTCCAAAAGAAATGGTTATATCTTAGTATAGTATTTATTGCAGTTAAAACTCAAGCTTGCTGTTATTTTTCTTGTGACCCGCAAGTTTCAAAAGCTTTTAGCAAGATTGATAGCTATTTAAACACTACATATACAAATTTGGAAAAAGAATTAAAAACATATGAAAACAATGTAAATGATGACTTGAAACTCACATCTGATGAGGTTAATGAGTTAAATAAATTGCTTACAAGAGCAAAAATCTATCTTCTTAAAAACAAACAGATAACTTTTAATCTATCTAAGTATCAAAAAAGTATTGCGTTAAATATTTTAAAACAAAAGGATAACTAAAATGAGAAAGATAGTAATGTTATTTATTGCGGTTTTACCACTTTTAGCAACTAATCCTTATGAATATATTATGAAACAAAGACAAGAATCTAATGCGGCGGATTTTGCCGTAAAAAAAGAGGCTATAAAGCCAGAAAAGAGTAAAGAAGACACGTTTCTTGACAGCGTAATAGCTACCGATATTCAAGATTCTTTAAAAGCTCCGCAATATGTTTCATATGCTAAAAACGCAAAAATTCTCGCAGACAATAAAAAGACTTTAACTTTAAAACAAAAATCTCAACCTCAACCTAAAATTCAATCTAAACCGGTTTATTATTTTGTCGGTGGATATTGTAGAGTCGAACAAGATATAAAAATATTCGGCTCAGACGGATTTGGAGAGCTTAGATGTGATTTGAATTTTGGAAAAGAGGGATACAAAAAAGTTTCGGTATTTACAAAGTTTGTACCTGATTATAAAAGAGAAGTGCTCTTAGCGTTTCCTTTATATGTAAAAATAGGCAACGTAAGAGCTACCGCTCAGGGTTATTTTATGAATTCTAACAAGACTTCTTTAAATGTAGCCGATTATATTGATAGTGCAAGAATTAAAACACTTCTTAGTAAAAGTTTGCTTATTGCAAACGACATAGCCTACAAGCAAGCTACCGCTTATATGAAAGCGTTACAAAACGCACAACAAACTCAACAGGTAACATACTATAACACCGATAATAATACCGTACCTATTGTAACTACAAATTATCAAAAACCTAACCCGAGAGATTATTGGGGGGTAGGTTTGGTTGAGCTTACAAGTGCGTTAATAAGATTATTCGGAGAAGACTATTTAAACAATCTAAAGCCGTTATTTAAGGTGAATAAAAACACTCTTCTTTATACCGAAATGGTTATAAAAGAGGATAACGCTTCCGTTTATGCAAAATTTGGAGAGATAGAAAAAGATAGGATTAAAGCGGTAGAACAAGATAATAAATTATATCAACAACAATTATTTAACGGCGTGGGAGGTAACAAATGATTTTAGTACTTACCCTTAACTCTAATAACAAAAACGTTTTAAACGGCTCTTTTTTAAGAATAGGGATTGATTTTCTTGTTACAAATAAGAGTAAATTATCAAAAGACTTAAACAAATATATAAAAGATAAAAAAGACGAATTCTTAATTCTTAACAAATATATATCTGAGGGATTATATGCAAAAGACGAAATTAAGTTACAAGTGTCATATTATCTTAAAAACCCCTTAAACGGAGAACTGACATATATTAATTTTCTTTATCCGGTTAAGGATATCTTTAATAAAAAGAAGTTAAATGAGTTTATAAACAACGTAAAAGAGCTTGATAGTAGAGTAAAAGATGAAAATATCAAACTTCCAAAACTTGATGAAGTTAAAGAGCTTTTTAAAGAGGAATTAAAGGTTTTTAAAGATGTTAAACGTTAAAAACGAACCCTTATATCTTATATTCGGAATATTTGACGACCTTATTTTAAAAGAAGAGCTTATTAACAATAAGGAACTTATTGAATTTAAAAAATATTTCGATAATGATTACGATTTTGTCAAATATTTAATTACTCTTGATTTTATAGAAAAAGAACTTGATAAAAAAGGGTTTAATAACATATATTCAATACCTATGATATTTGATTTTATGATACAGGTATCAAATAAGTTAGTTAATTCAGAAGAGATAACGGAATATAAAAGTTTCGAGATGATAGCATATATAGATGATTATCTTAATATCCTCAGGAAAGTTAAGAAAAATATTATTGAGGGAAATTTAATAAATTCCCTTTACTTTTACAATCAAGCAATGAGTTTTTTAAGAAAAGGTGAAACGATAATAAGAATGTTTCTCAAAAAAGTAGATTTTACTTTTATAGATGAAATAAAAGATATGAACTCTGTCGAATTTAATAAAAATCCTTTTTTACTAAAAATTAACGAACTCGAATGTTTTGAAGGAATAAGTACTAAAAAAGCGGTAGAAGTACCGCTTAGTTATATAGTGTTTGAGATTAATTCTTCTATTGTCGAAGAGAATATTATTAATTTCTTTAAAAACTACAAATTTATCAGGTATGCAATGTTATATCCCGAAAAAATAAAAAATAACGATAAAGAAAATGAAATATTTACTTTTTTTGTAAATGAGTTAAGGGAAGAGCTTAGTAATTATGATTTTTATAAAGAAGATAAATACACTATGTTAATTGATTTTCAGAAAATCTTTAAGAAAAAGACTTTTGAGTTGTTAAAAAAGTATCCTCTTGATAGAAAACAGATTGAAAAACTTGAAGATATATTTTTTGATGAGGTTAAAAAAATAATCAGACAAAAGGTGAGTTAAATGAGAAAGGTATTAACTTTATTAATTACGGCGGTAACGATTTTCGCTTATGATTTAACGCAACAAAATCAAAATCAAGTGCAACAAAATAATCAGGTTGTGGATTCAAGTTATGGAATATCAATTCCGTATTTTTCTTCTCCTGCACCAAAATATGTACAGAGAAAACGATTTGAGCTTAATACCGATACTTTAAATAAATTGTATAAACAAATCTATAAAAAATATCAAAAAAGAAGCAGGATTTTAACAAATACTTTTGATATCTCAATTTTAATGAAACCGGCAACTAAATTTATCAAACCGGTCGATTTGATTTATGTTAATCCTCAATATATTACACAGCTTATTTTTCCAAAAGGCTTTAAGATAACTTCAGCCATTGCCGGCTTTCCTACAAATGTTTTTATATACGCGGGGAATGAATTGCATTTTAGGGTAAAAAGGGATTTTGTAAATGGTAATATGATTGTATATCTTACTGACGGGAGAAGAAACCTTAGCATTAATATCTTAGTTGAAAACTATATTCAAAAAGATTGTAAAAAAATAAAAGGAACTTTATATTGTATTGATAGCAAAAAATATAGGGAACCTTTATATAAATACGCTTATAGTAATTATTCTTTAGTCTATAAATTTATAGATAGAAAACCGCTTAATCCTTTAAAAGTTATATATCTTTATTCAAAACTTACCGGAAAACCGCTTAATATTAAAAAAGACGGAGATTATGTCACTTTCGTATATAAAGATATTACATATTTTATCTATAGGAATGATAAATTCGGTGATATTTTTTTTAAAGGTAAAAAATATATAGTTAAACCTTAAAAAAATAAAAAAAAATTCTTTACCACCTCGTTGAACTCGGGGAAAAATTTGTATAATTTTTTCAAAGTCGATAAAAGGAGTTTGTATGCAAAAAGAAAATTACAATAAGTATGACAAAAAAACGAAAAGTCCTAAATATAACTTCCAACAAGAACAAGAGTTTAATCAGGCTATGCAACAAGAAGAACAAAGCAATAATGATACAAATAAAAATGAAATTGATTTAATGGAGATTGAAAAAGAGTTCGCAGAAGAGTTAAGAAAGGCGAATGGGCTTTTAAATGACGAATTTGGTTATAGAAAAACAAGAGAAATACTACAAAAAGTTTTTGAAAGGGATAAATGCCCCGGATTTCTATTACTTCTTTCGCATTATCAACAAAAAAATGGAATTGATATTTCTGAGGAAAACAGAGTTTCTTTTCTCGTTAGAGAGGCAACAAGAATAGAAGACGTTGAAATGTTAGAATGTATTGCTAAACTTCTTGAAGCGATTGGAAATACGACTTTTGTTCTAAGAGGCAAAAAGATAAATACTCTATATCTCGTGCCCATTGAAACAATATATGAAATAGTCAATGAAAGTTTAAAATTATTAAAAAGTAATAATGAAAATGATGAGTTAATTGAGGTATTGGCGTATATCAGAGGACTAATCTTAAATATCAAAGCTGGAGAGGTATGTGTAGAGGATAGCGCGATTTGCACTATCCAAAGAATTGAAAATTATGCAAGAAAGATTTATCATAAGTGTTTTTTCTTAGATAATTATCAAATCCCTCAAACTACGCAAACTCAAATAGACGAGAACCAAAAAGCAGTTATTCCTGACGTTGAAGAGGCAGAAGAGACACAACAATTACAACAATTACAACCTGATTTGGTGGAGTTAGAAGAGATTAAAAAAGAGATTGAAGAGAAAATCGAGAATGCAAAAAAAGAGTTAGAGCAAAATATCGCACAAATCTCAACTAAAATCGAAAATATAAATATTCAACCGACGTCTCAAACGGCACCGCAACAACCGCAACAAACAACTCAACAAATTGATGTTCGTCTTATTGAAAATGCGGTTAAAGACGTAGTGGCGTCAGTTATTCAGCAAGCCGTTCAACAACTTGATAATAAAATTGCTCTCATTCAAGAAAATTTGGAAGAAGTTAAAAAGACTATTAAAGACTATATCGAAGAAGAGGAGGAACTATTATCAAAATATCAAAGAAATGACGATGACGGAGATGAAGAATGAGAAAAACTATATTCATCTTTTTAATCTCTTCTTTTCTTTTTGCAAGTGTTAAGTTCGAAGGAGAGGTAGAGCATATTTATAAGGTACCTATTAACGTTTATATAAAATACAAAAAAGGAGAGATTAATCTTTCTACACTAAAAAAATATTCGCAACCTATTTCTTTTGAGGAATTTGAAACGGAAATACAAAACTCATATGTCGTTAAAAAGGTAGTTTATAAATACGTAAAAGCTCACAAGCAGGTTAAAAGGGTACAGATTAAACAAATTGGACAAAGTCAAACGGCAGCTAAAAGTAATAAAAAGAACGAACTTATTGCAAACTTACAAAAACAGCCTCTCGAGATAATCATAAAATATACACTTGCAAACTTTAATAAATTACCGATAAATGATAAACAAGCAATTGCAAATATCATTCTTTATAAAGTTAAACAAAATCCTCAGCTTGACTATGTTTCTATTAAACAGGATTTACAAACAAACGGATTAACTAAAGAGTTTTTAGAGAATTTATTAAACTCTTTAAAAGAGATAAAGGATTAAAATGAAAAAGGTTATCTTATCCACCACTGCGGTATTAATTCTCTTTAGCGGTTGTGCTAAAGAGATAAATAATGAATATACGCAAGACTTAGGGTATAACGTTTATCATTCCGAAAAAATAAAAACACAAAATGAAAAGTTATTTAAGAATATGCAAAAAAAGGGTGATAACGCTTTTTTAGATTTATCAATCACACAAACTCTAAGCTCGGCACTTGCGAAAATAGGAGAGATTAATAAAAGGGTTTATATTCTTGAGGGTGAGGATATTACCTTAAAAAAATTGCCGTTATATGCTTCAAAACAAATAAGAATAAATAATTTTCAAAAACTTAAAAAGTATATCGAAGACACTACTCCTTATACGATAAAAATCGTAAAAAATAAATACTTGAAAAATGCTCCTAAGGTTGTAAAAGTCTTTGATAAAAAAGCGTTAAAATCATCTTTATCAAAGACTCCGTTTGCTCTGAGCGGTGATATTAAGTTAAAAGACGCTTTAAGTTTATTGTCTTCCGCTACCGGTTTTTCGGTTGTAACCGACGGAAATGTAGATATTGACAATGCGGGTATAAGTCTTTATTTCAAAGGTAGAAACGTAGCCGAATTTCTTAGTTATCTTCAAAATATGTTAAATGTGTTTATCGACGTGGATTATTCAAGCAAAATTATAAAACTATCAAAGTATAAAACTCAGACATTTCAACTTATTATGCCGTCTATTACCGAAGAGAGTACTTTTAATGTGTCAAACAATTTTAACACCGCTGAAAAAAAAGACAATAAAGAGCTTACGGATATTATCAACGCAATTAAGTCCGTCGTTGGTGGAAATGGGTCTGTTATATCCCATAACGGAGACCTTATCGTAAAAACGACTTATAAAAATATGCAAATAATCCAAAAAATTATTCAACAATATAATAAAAGCTTTGAAAAACAAGTTAAACTTAGATTCGAGATATATAAGTTTCTTTTGAGTAAAGATTACAATTACGGAATTGATTTGAATATTAACGCCGTAAAAAACAATCCTCAAACACTCGTGACAAATTATATAAATTCGGTTATTTATAAAAGAGGAAATATTTTAGTCGGCAGTGATAATAATTTTATTAATTTTTATAAGCAGTATTCTTTTACTAAAATGCTTACCAACGGAATACCACAGACTATTGCACTTACAAACAAGAAAAACTATGTTAAAAGTGTGACCGTTACTACAACAACCGGAACGGCAACTACATCGCAAGTATCGACGGAAGTCGATACATTAACGCAAGGACAGATTCTTGATATTGTTCCTAAAATATATGGAAATAAGGTTTTTTTAAGGACAATTTTCGAGACAACGACCCTCAACAATATGGATTCAGTGAAAGAGGGTGATACCACTCTTAACCTGCCCGATACTTCTCAGTCGCTGCTTACCGATTCGTCGGTATTTAATTTCGGCGATAGGAAGCTCATCGGGCTTTATCAAACATATGAAGACCTTAACTCCTTTAAGGGAGTTGTTCCTAATCAAAATTTCATTATCGGTGGAGCAAGAGGGGATAAATATGTCAGAGAGTTAATAGCGGTAGTTGTAACGGTTGAAAAGCCGTAAATTAAACTAAAAGGAGGAAAACAATGCAAGTAAAAAAACAAATCAAAACCGAAGGAATAGAAGGAGTAACAATGAAAAAACAAACAAAAGACAAAAAAATGAGAAAAGCAATTTCAATGGTTGAAGTTATTTTAGTTATTATTATTGGTGCATTCATTGCGGCAATGATAATCCCAAAACTTATCAGTAATAGTTCTATGAATACGTTTTTAAGTGAAATTCATAGTGATACGCAGTCTATTATTACAGCGGCAAACAAATGGAGAAAAAGCTCTCCAAACAGCGACGGAACGTGGAATAATCTTACAACCGATGCGATTTGTCCTTATCTGCCAACAACAATGAAATGCGAAAACGGAATTATTTATTCTTCACAATACAAAGGGCTTGTACATTTTAAAGTTGCACCTTATAAGGTTAATAATAACGGAGACTCAATTAAAATTTTCGTAGATGTAACGGGTTCAGTGCTAAACAGCGCATCATTAAGAAAAAAAGCTGAAACACAAGCAATGGATTCTATCGCAGGTTTCAGTAGTGACCCTACTACCATAGTAGAAGACGGAGTTGCTACCGATATCGGTAACCCGAATGCGGGATTTACCGACGGCGGAACTGCTGACGACGGAAAATTCGGAGTTGCGGGAATTATGCAATAATCCCCGCTTTTTTGCTTTTCTCTTTTGTAAAGCATAGGATATATGTTTTGCAAAAGAGAAAAAAGGAGTATGAATGAGAAAAATCATTTTAAGTATTGCGGCTTTTTTATCTATATCATTTGCGGCTGATACAACTCAAAATCAAAACGTTAGCGGCTTAGATGAATTGCAAAAAGCATTAAACAACATTAAAGGGCTTTTAGTCCAAAATAATCTTATAAGAGAAAATTCAGGAGAAATTCAAAAGAAAATAAAATCTTTAAAAAGCTCACTTGAGTATCTTAAAACTAAACAAAAGTACTCGACTGAAACATATCAGTTAAGTAATGAATATGCCCTTACTCTTTTAAAGCAAATATATTCTCTTTTAAGTCTTTTAGAAAAAAATGTAAAAAAAATATATATTGTCCCTATTGATAATTATTTGGTTGTAGGACATACAAAAAAGGGTGGTGTGTCACCTGATAAATTAAAAGAAGCAGTAAAGTTTTTACAGACTCAGAAAAAAGAATATGACTCAATTAAAAGAACAAAAAGTTATATTTGTCTTCTTAAAGATAATTTTGAGAAGTACCAAATCCCAAAAGAATATGTAAAAAAAATCGAAAATCAGCTTTTTACGTTTTTTAGTACCATTCAGATTCCGGGAGTCAAAAAAGAAAACAATATGAATAACGGATTTACCACAAATGCGCCTTTTTATCCGGCAGACCAGCAATTGCCACCTCCACCTCAGCCACCTATGATACCGGGAGCTGATAACAATAATACTACAACAATGGTATCCGAAATAGTTAAGCCTAAAATAAATTATATTACTATCTCTCAAGGCGAATACCTTGATTATGCAAATAACATTAAAGTAATTTCAATTCATAAAAGTTATGCTGTTATAGGATATTAAGGGGTTTTGATGTTTAAAAAACTATCGAAAAACGAATCAACGTCAATTTTATTGTCGCTTAGGGCAAGTATGGGGCTTGGGTTTCCTTTTCAAAAAGCAATCCAGCTCCAAGCGGAAAGTCAAGAGAGGAAAACGGGTAGAATTCTCAAAATGTGTGCTTATCTGATTTTAAAAAAAGAGCAACCTATTGCGGATGTTTTATATAAATTCGGCATTATAAACGCTATGGAAAAAACTCTTTTAGAGCACTCCAAATCTCCAAAAGAAACAATCGAAAACATTATTCAGATGAGAGAAATGAGCGGGTTGTTTTTTAAGAACTTTTTAGCTATCATCCTTAAACCTTTGCTTGCTGTAATTGTCGGTATGGGGCTTGTTTTATTTATATTTCCAAAAGTAAATTTACCCGTCCAAGCTCTTATGGAGCAAGCAAAAATGAACGGCATTAACGTTAAGCTTAATACCGGTTTTTGGTACATAGATAATTTTCAAATCGTGTCAAAAGTATTGATAATTTATTTAATTTTTTTAATTGTGTTTTTGGGAATATTGTTTTATATAAGAAAATATAAACCCTCAATTCTATTCAAAATCTTTCCATTAAGTGCATATGATGACATACCTGCTATTTTACTTTTCTTGAAATCTTTACACTCCTTAGGACTTCCAAGTCATAAAATTGCCGAGATTTTAGAAAAATCAAACGTCAATCCGGGTTGGCGTCCTTTGTTTAAGAAACTTAAAACCGCTCTTATTGACTCAAAACCTATTTGGAAAGAGTTTTTCCGTTTCGGTTTTCCAAAAGAGAGTGTTAATTTTATTAAATATACAGAAGAAGGGAAAATTTTTTGGGAAAATATTGATAAGATGATTAAATATGCAAAACAAAGAGCGGAAGACGGAAATAAAATGATGATGAAGATATGGAATCCGGTCAGTTATTATCTTGCTTATATCGTAATAGTATATTTCTTAGTAGGGCTTATTATGCTTACTATTGAAATGCAAAATATTGCAACACAATTGCAATCGCAAATGTAGAGGTAAAGGAATAGAATGATTGTGGAATATTTGGTTATACCTGAGAAAATAAAAACTGAAACATATGAGTTGAATCACGACGAATATAAACTTGAGTATTTTGTTAAAAAAGATAAAAATTTTATCTACCTTTTTCCAAAAGACCTTTTTATCGAAAATAAACTTTTAATAAATGCTTATGACCTTGCTGAAGCAATAAAAAGATATTTTAATAGTACTATTTTTATAATAGTAGAAGAAAAAGACAATAATATGAATTTTTTTATAGGTAATACCGAGATTTTAGAAAAAGATTATTTCGCCAAATTTACCTTTCCTATTGAGAGCTTAAATTTGGAGATTAAAAAGATAAAAAATTTCTTAGATATGCTAAAAATGGTGCTTCCAAATACTAAAACAATTATTTTTAACATAAATGTTAAAGATGAGATTGTAAAACTTATACCTCACGATGTTGCAATTTCATCTGAAGAAACACAGAACTTTTTTAAAAAAGTTCCGGTTTTTGAGTCTAAATTGAAAAAAAAACTTCCTTTAATCATTGGGGTAATACTCATTCTTTTAGCTTTTTATTTTTCCACACAAATAGCGGAGAGTACAAATTTCCAAAAAGAGTCTAAAATTAAACAGGAGGCTTATAAATTTAATTTACAAATCAGGAAGACATCAAACAAAAGTAAAAAATTAAAAAAAGAATTAATACAGATGAAAAATGCTTTAAATGGAAATTTGGAAATCTATAAAGGACAACAATGAAAATGAGTTTTTTGGAAAAAAACTATTATCTACATAAGATAAAAATAATTTTGTTGTTTTTTGTAATATCGTTATTTGTGGGGGTAACAAATTATTATCTAAACTTAAAAGAAAGCCCGGGAATTGATATTAATTATTATAAACAAAAACTTTCGCAACAAAAAAGAGAATATGATTATCTAAAAAAAGAGTATGACAAAATAAAACCCGTTTATGACAGAATGCAAAGAGGAAAGTTTAGAAACCCGGAAATATTTAAGATAGAGCAGTTAATAAACGGACTCTTAAAAGTTATGAAAAATCAGGGAATTATCAGTTATCTACCCGATTTTAATAATGTTTATTATTCAAATAAGTACCTCAATGTAATTATTCTGAAATACG
Organism: Caminibacter pacificus; assembly: GCF_003752135.1. Classification (NCBI taxonomy): domain Bacteria; kingdom Pseudomonadati; phylum Campylobacterota; class Epsilonproteobacteria; order Nautiliales; family Nautiliaceae; genus Caminibacter; species Caminibacter pacificus. Next base: position 62,513 of record NZ_RJVK01000006.1, on the reverse strand, counting down.
ATACTCAAAATAAAAAAGATGCATATATTATTAAAGCGGTGTTACCTTTTTTATTTAAAAAACTCAATATTAGCAAATACGGAATAAAAAATATTATCGTAAAAGACAACGTTTTTTATATTTCCATTTATAAGGAAGAAAAATGAAATTGCCAAATTTTCGCTTATCTTTTAAGAAAGTAGATAATAATACACAATCTACACAAAACGATAAATTGTTTTTATCTGAGATAGAAGAAATAGCAAAAGAGCTCTCGGAGCAAAATTCCGTTATAGGACAAGCTCTTGGAGAGCTTATTTCTCTTGAAAATAATTTCGACATTCAGGTACTAAAAAATATCCTCTCAAGATATGAACCTTTACACAAAGAGTTTATTAGAAGAAAATTTAAAGATAAGAAGTATCTTGAGGATATTGATTTTTTAAATGAAGAATATGAAATTGTCGATATCAAAACGGATGATGAATATATGATATTAAGAGATAAAGAGACAGGAAAGAAATATATAGCCCTTTTTTTTCCTAAAATTGTCTCTTTTAAGGAGGAATTTGAGGATTTTGTTTTTATATCGTCTTCACTTTATAATTACTATTTTTCTCACAATATTACCGAAACAAGCGGAGGGCTGGAAGTTTTTGAGTTTAAAGATATTTTAAACTTAATGGAGAAAGAGGGGATATCGGACTTACACATTGAAGCTCAGGATATTAACAGATATCAAATTACGGCAAGACTTTCAGCCGGTAAAGAGGCTGGAGTTGAGGTATTACAAAGAAATATAAAAACCGAAATAATAGAGTCTGCTTTAATGCAGGCAAAGCTTATGATGAATAAGGAGCTGATGGAAAGGGAGCCCGAAACAACGGGACTTATTAAAACCGATGTTAGTGATAAAAGAGGTAGAATCATTAAAAGGACTTTTAGGGTTAATATGGGGCTTGCGGCTTGCCCTCCTCATTTAGTTGATTCGGTTTCTATAAGAAGATTGAAAACAAGAGAAGAAATTGCCTCACTCGGTTTAAAAGGACTTGGGTATCTTCCTGAAGCTATTGAGCTTATAGAACAAATTACCTCACATCCAAAAGGACTTATTATCGTAGCGGGTGCGACAAACTCGGGTAAAACAACCCTACTAACCGCTATATTAAATGATTTGTATAAACAGAAAAAGAGAATTTTAAGTATTGAAAATCCTATCGAAATTGAGATGCCTTATCCTCAATATGACCTCAGCATAACGGAAAATGCAGATGAAAAACATAAACTTACAAGAGAAAAAGCGATGAGATTGATGTTAAGACACGACCCTGATATTGTATTGTTTTCGGAAATTAGAGACAAAGAAATATCAGACTTTGTCGAAATGGGGCTTAGAGGACACGTTACATATACCACAATTCACGCATCAACGGCAAGGGACGTATTGTTAAGATTATTTAACGCCGATAATAAAGAAGCAAGCGGAGGAGGAGCTTTAAAAATTCTTAATGCCCTTAAAGGCATTATAGTTCAATCGCTTATACCTCAAGTTTGCGAATACTGCGGAGGAGAGGGGTGCGAAGAATGTAATCATACAGGAAAGTCAAAAAGAAAGGTTGTTCCTATATATGAAATTGCCTATTTTAACAATTTAGAAACTTATAAAATCATTAGAGATAACGGAGCTCCTGATTTTCAAAAGCTATTTAATTTTAATTATCTTATAGAAGAGGGGATGATGAAATATCTTAGTGAGGAAGAAGTTAAAACTAAATTAAAAGAAAAAAAGATTATTTTATAAGGAGAAAATATGCTTAAGAGAGTTATTGAATATTTTAAGGAATTACCTATAAAAGAACTAAAACAGGATGAAAGGCTTGATTTTTTCGTTAAACTCTTAGCGGTGGCGACATATGCCGATAAAAAGATAAAAAACGTTGAGGTTTCGGAAACTCAGATAATTATAGAAGATTTTTTACAAAATCATTTTGATAATAAAGAAAAAATATTAAACCTTGAAGAACTAAATTTGCTTAAAAATTATATCCATAAAAGATATGTAAAAAGACTTGAAATTTATAAAAAAGACTCTCAAGAATTTATTGCGGATAGATTATATATTATCAATTCTCCAAAACGTAAAGAGGAAATTTTTCAATACTATTTACAAGAGATTATAAAAGCAGACCATATCCTTACGGAAGAGGAAAAAGAACTTGAAAAAGAGTTTAAAAAATGAAAATATTAATCTTTTATCCGGAAGAAAGCGGTAAGACTTTTTTTGCAAAAGAGTTCTTATTATCGGGAGAAGATGAATTTAAGATATTAAATGTTACTTCTTCTTTTGATACATATAAGCCTTTTAATGCTGAGTATATAAAAAATGACTTCTTAACTCTACTTGAGTTTCTTATTTTCTCTAAAAGGCATAAAAACGTTTTAGTCGAAATATCAAAAGAATACTATATATGGTTTAAAGAGCAGTTACAAAAATATGATATTGAATCTTTTTTTAATTATTTTGATTATGTTTGTGTAGTAATAGATAAAAAGATTAAACATCAACTTAAAAGTGAAGAAGTTTTTAGTTTTATAAAAGACAATAATCTCGAAAGTAAATTAAAATTAGTGTTAAATAGGGGAGAAAAACACCATTTTAAAAAAATTTTTGAGACTCTTAACAAATATGAGCTCAATCCGGAAATTATATATATTCCGGAATTTGACGAGGAAGCAATTGAAGGGGTGTATCTAAACGGATACACAATGATTCAATTCGCAAATAGCGATAAAAACTATGCAGAACTTGCAAGCGAAGCACTTGAAAAGGGCAAAACTGAAGAGGCAAGTAAATATGTTATTTTAGAAAGCTGGAAAATGATTGCAAAAAATATAAAAAAAATAAAAAAAACCTCACCCCCCTCTTTAAAAAGCAATGAAAAAAAATTATAATTTTCTTGGAGCGGAAAGAGGAGAGAGGAGTTGAACTCCGCTCCGATAAATTCATTATGTCTGTTTTTATTGACATTATGCACCTTTTTTTATTAGCGCACCTCTGTGTCATTTGTGTCATCAGTGCATTTTTTTTTTCATCGATATCCCACCTCGCCTTTTTCTCCTTTTTCTTTTCTTTTTTTCGTTTTTTTAGAAATTTGTCTATTTTTTCGATTAGGTAGAAAAAATATTATTAAAATAACAACAAAAAAAGGACGTAAAATGAAAATTAGTTTCGAAGAGCTTACCTACATCGCTTTAACATTTACTGCTATTACGTTTTTAATAATTGGAATATTTTCCGTTTTGGTTTTTAATACGAAAGTATTTTTATATATTGCAAATCCGTTTTTTATATTAGAGGTAGTAATTACATTATATTTCGTATCTAAGAAATTTATAAATAATTCTACTTATACATATAAGGCATATGAGATTTTTATAATGCTTATTTTAAGCGCTATAAATTATACAGCAATATTTAAAATGATAACTCTCTTTTAATTTCCCGATAAATTCCCGGTTAATTTCCCGATAAATTCCCGGGATTTTTTTTCTTTACCCCCTTTAAAAAGCTATGAAAAATTTGTATTATTTTTATATAAAACTTTAAAAGGAACATAAATGTCATCAATCAAGATAGCAAAAGATGAAAATGTTTTAGAAGAACTTTATAAGCTCAAAGCTGAGTTGTTTTATCTTTCTCAGAAAGTTAAAAATACTAAAAATCCTCAAATAATTAGTAAATTCAATGATTTAAAACATCAAATCCATTCCACTACAAAAGATATTTCATTTAAGGGTGTCAAAACTCAAAACTTCTATGAACTTCCTAAAATTTTTAGAAATAAAATCGAAGAAATAAAAAGCTTATTATGATTTTTTAATTATACATTTTTCTACATATAAGTATGTAGAATGTAGAGAAATTTTATTATGTTAATGGTGGAGCCCCTTTTTCTCCCTGACTTCTCTATCTAAAACCCTTGACAAATATCCCCATTAAGTATATAATAAGCAAATGAAAAAATGCAGTTATATGTTTATTGTAGGGCAAGTGCTGTAGATTTCGTAGTTACACATTTAAAAAGATTTTTAGATTATAAAGATATGACTATTCTTATAGAAGACATCACGCACGATATTTTTTTATATGTAATAGAAAGACAGCCTATAAATTTAAAACAAGCATTTACGAGAGTAAAATTTGCCCTTAAAAACCTCTCTCAAAAACCTATGTGGTATGGAAAATACCTTTATATGCCTATAAGAAAAGCAAACGGCAAAGATAAAATATTTATTGATATGGATTATCAAGAATTTTAAGAAAGGGGTAAAAAAATTGGGAGAGGGGTTACCCTCTTATCTCCAAGAAAGAAAGTTTTTTCTTGCAGATAAGAGGGACAATCCCCCGTCGGTGTAATGCATTTTCTTCAAGGAAGTTTTGTACTTTTGGAGCTTAATTATATCACAGAAATAAAAAACAAGTCAAGAAAATTTCAGATTTTTAGTAAATTTTTTTGAGAGTGTGAGTTTAAAACTCCAAAGTCTTCTTTTTTTCTTTTAGCCCATTCAAGAGCCGTTACCAAATCCCCAGCTTTTTCGGCAAGTTCAAAAACTTTGTCCCATTGAGGATTTTCTTCGTATCTTAAAATTAACTCATTTACTTTACCTACGAAGATATTTTGTTTGAATTCAGTATTATCAGTATGAACTAAATTGTTAATGTCGATTATTACTTCTCCACGTCTATTTAACACTTGAACGTTATCTGCGTAGTTAATGCATTCCGCCATTGCTTCCGGGAGTGATTTGTATCTTTGTTTTATATATTCGTAATCTACAAATCTTGGTGTTTCTCCTTTTAGTAGAGCTTGGTAATATCTTAGCAGTACTCCCGTAAGTGATTCGTTTAGTGAAACGTATAAATACTTAACGTATATTTTATATCCCGCTTTTTTAGCTTTACTAAGCTCAACGGCAACGTTTTGAGGGGTTGAGAGGGTACTATCAAGCATATAGTCGTATCCGTTTTCAATGCAGTAGTTTCTAAGCATTGAAGCAAGTAATCCGGCGGTTTTTTGTGTCTGTGCGGAATCCTCTTTTTTCCCGGTATAGTTAGGAAGAAGTTTTCTTATTTCATCAACGTCGATTATGACGGGGTTGAGGTGGGAGAACTCTTTAAAATGCAATGAAGTGCTTTTTCCTGCTCCCGGTAATCCACCTTTAAAAAGGGCTATTTTGTTTTTGGTGGTATTGTATTCGACAAAAAATTCCACTATGTCTTGAAAAAGTTTATTAGTATCCATAATTTTTCCTTTGTTTTTTTAATTGTATTTACAACTTTTCTATTCCGGCGGAGAAATTTAGAAAATAAAAATATAAGAAAATATAATTAATGTATAAAAAAATATAATTTTTTATTATAATTTTTATTACTGAATTATAAAAAAATATAATTTTCTTATAAAAAAATATAATTTTTTTATAAAAACTATTGACTTTTGCTTTATTTTTGATTTATAATCTGTTTTAGAAAAGTATTGTTTATAATTTTTTTATAATCTTTAACTATTAAGGAGTTAAAAATGTGTAATGAAGAAACTTTAGAAATCCTCGACAAACAAAACAAGGAAATTTTTAAAATTAACCAAAAAATCCTCCAAAAGCTCGATGAACTTGCAGAGGAAAACAAACAACTCAAAAGCGAACTTGAAGAGGTAAAAGAACAACAACAAAAAACAAAAGAGTTCGTAAAAGAGTTAGCCGAAGAAATGGTAATGCTGCTTGGTAAATTCATCAAAGAACAAAACAAAAAACTCGACGCCGAAGTTAAAAAAGCTCTTGATGAGCTACCGAAAAAAATTACAAGTGAAGAAAAATTCGAAGTGTTTAGAAATTGGTTTGAGAATACAATTGGAACTATTGTAGGTGACACTTCAACTGATGCGGCAAAATCAATAGTAGAATCATCAGCAAGAGGACACAGGCTCATTTTAGACAGCATCACCGAACTTAACAAAAAACTCGACAAAGTGGAGTATGAAGTTAAAAAAATCAGAGACCCTCTCCACGCAATGAGAGATAAAAACGGCGATTTTTCTCTATTTAACAGAGTTAGATAATTTTCTCCTCCCTTTCTCCTTAAAAACTTCTAAAATTTTTCAAAATTTTCCTTTACCACCTCATTGAACTTGGGAAAAAATTTGTAAAATATCCCTCAGAAAGACAAATATTTCATATAAGGGGGATATTATGGCAAGTTATTTTAAAGCACAAGAAATAAATAAAGTAGAAAAACAACAACTACCGGAATCAACCGTAGCGGTATATAGCAACATTACGCCTAAAAACAAAGAAGAGGCTAAAAAGTTGGAAGATGAAATTCTTTTTGCAATAAAAAGAGAACACCAACTTGATATGAATCGTTTAATAAGAGGAAAGGAGCTTCCTAAAAAGCTCCAAAAATATTTCCCGTCAGATTTTGGAGGTAGCGGGGTAGATTGTGATATTTACTTCCCGCTTGATAACTCCGATGGAAAAATTTTAACAAATGACGAAATAAAGTCAAGACTTTTAACACAATTTTCTCAAAAAAAAGACACAATTAAAAACACTCTTCTTGCAAATGCACTTGCTTATCTATCAGGAACGTTTAAAAGCAAAGAAGAAATTGAAAACTTTATATCATCAGTAGAACAAAATCCTCAAAAATTAGAAGAATTCCTACAAAACTTCATCGAAAACAGCGACAATGCCGTTTATACCGATTTTCTATTAAGGCTATATTCAAAAGCCCAGCAAATCGAAAAAGACTATAATAAAACATTCGGAAAAAAATACGATATTCCAAATAGAAAGTTTAACGAACTATACCAAAAAGAACTTGAAGATATATTCGGTACTTCAGCAATCACAAAAGACGCCATTGACGATATAAATGAATTTGTTAATCTTTTCAAAGACAGCACATATTCTATTAATCAAATCTTATATCAAATGAGAACAAACCCACAAAATTTCGATGAAAAAGCTCTAAAACTTGCAAGCAGTATAAATTCTATAAAAAAAGGGGGTGTAAAAGAGAGCTTTTTTGATTTACCTATTTCTTTCGCATTAGACTCTCTTGAAAGACTTAAAAGATACGAAGTCTTTAAAAAAGAAAAGGCATTTGCGGAAGAGCACGCTCTAAAAATGCTTGATAAAATCATAAACAAAGCCGACTTGGAACTAAATGAATCAATACTTGCATTCGTACCCGAAATCGAAAAATCAAAACACATAGACAGACAAGGACTCAAAAAGATAAAAAAAAGAATTCTATCGGCAATAGAGGAGTATGTAAAAGAAAACGACCTTGATATAAACCCTGAAGATATGTTCTCGGCAATCAGAACGGAACTTTTTAAAGCAAAAGACATACTAAAAAAAGAATTTACCTCTCCAAATCCGGAACTTGAAGCAAACCCGTTTGCTTGGTCTTTCATCTCAAGCAGAGAAACCGCGGCTCAAAATATCCTAAAAGAAGCAATCTCCTTAGCTTTATTAAAACAAATAGACTCGAAAAATAAAACATATATGTATCATCAAATATTTGATGAAGATACCATTAAAGATATCTTTAAGTCTATAATCGACTTAAAAAAAGAAAAACTCGTAGAAGAGGATATAATTGATTTTATGAACGTATATAACGCCTTTTCCCTTGCGGAAAAAAGAGATATTTCTCAAAAAGAACTAAAAAACCTCCTTGACTTAAAAATTTTTGAAAAAAACAGACTCTTACTAAACCCTCAAGATAAAAAAGCCTTTAAAGATATTGTAAAACATATCAACGAACAAAACGAACAATTCAACCTATCCGAAAGATATCCGAACTTTACTAAGACAGAAGTTAGGCAAAGAGTATTAATGAATAACTTTTTAGCCGAAGACGCAAACCTAAAAGAACAAATCGCTAAGAAGGCTGGGTTATATAAATTATTCGGTATGAGTAAAGCATTAAGCGAATATAAAATCTGCTCCGAAAAAGCTCAAAATCCGACAAACAGCCTCGAAACACCAGCCTCAATGATGAGAGACTGCTTTGAGAGACTCTCGGACAACCTATTAAAAGAAGCCGAAGAGTATGAAAATCAAGTATTTCAAGTAAATTCACTTGGGGCGCTTAACCCGTTTGTAGCTATGATGATTATAAGCTCGGTTGTAAAAAGACAATTCTCGGAAGATATGAGAAAACAAATCTATGAAGTTTTTATCAAATCAAACGACCTTGCTTCATTTGTATATGAGGGTAAAGATACAAAAGACAGAATTGCAAGAGAATCGGTTGTTAATGCCGATATTTTAGGAGTTGATTATACGCTTATCGAAAAAGGCTCCGAAGATAAATTTGTCGAAGAGTTACAGCTTAAAAAAATTCTACACGATGTTAAAGGAGCTATTGATAGGCAACAAACTTCACTTAACGCAAAAGTATATATGAAGTTTGAAGATATCGCAAACGAAACTCTCAAAAAAGAAGCTGTTGATATGTTTATCAAACAGACTGAGGAGAAAGTCGAAAATATTAAATACGAAATGCAAGAACTTGCAAGAATTTATAATCTGCTTAATTCGGCAAACTATGCAACAACCGCGCAGGAGAAAAGAAAACTTCTTAATGAAGCAAAAGAAAGATATAGAAATCTTGAAAACAAAGAACTAAACACTCAAGATAATGACATAATTAGAGAAATTGTTAAAAAATACAAAGAGCTTGAAAAAGAGCTAAAGGCGATTGAAAGCGGCAAAAAGGTTCTTGGTATAATGGATATCGCCTCAAAAGATTTAGATAAAATGGATTATAAAGAGGCGTTGGCTTTATTTAAAGTAAATAAAGCTATTTTAAAAGAGGTTAATCAAAAAATGCTTGATAACCTAAAAAGAGGGCTTGATAATACTCTTCTTGAAAGAGACAAAAAACAGCTCATCGAAAATTTGCAAGCTCTTAAACTAAAAATATTCACCGATGAGGAGTTTTTAAAAGACTCTTTAATCAAAGAAGTTAGAGAATACGACCCGCTTTTAGCTAAAAATCTCGACTCTTCGAAATCTTTAGTTGAGATTTTTAATGAAGCGAATTACAAGATTCAAGACAATTTTATGAAAGAGAAACTAAGAAAATATATCGACGCTGTTAAATATAGCGAAGTTAAAGGTAAAAATTATAAATACCTAAACAACTTCTTAATTGCAAACGAAGAAATTCTTAAAAACAATGAGGAAATTTTCGAACAAATTAAAAACGACGGCGACTTTTTCATAAGAGTACAAAACAGCTCAAACAATATGAAATCAATTACTTTTGCAAAAGGACTAAATGCCGAAATATTAAAAAACGTAACAAAAGCCGAAGAAGATATGAACTTAAACGAACTATCCGAGTACGTTTCTTTAATTAAAGACAAAGGAATTACGAATATTCCTAAGAGTTTTGTCGATTCAATAGCACAAATTTATGACAACGCAAAAGTTAAATATGAGATTTTAAAAGAAACACAAGTGGAACAATACAGATACAAAAACGAAAATACCAACTCTTTTACAAGAGGAATGTAAAGGGTATAAATGGGATATAAAGAATACCAAGAAGAAGTCAAGTTACGTAATAGGGATTTATCGTTTCAAAAATGGATTAACTTTTTTGCGTTTTTAATCGCTATTTTCTTTTTATATGTTATCTTTACCGGAGCAAATGAGGACTTTTTTAATTTTATCTTTCTTCCTCTAAATGTGGTTTTTCTTAAATACCCCGCCTTTTTTGCTTTTGCTGTTTATCTCATACTATTTACAAAAGGTTATTTGTTTGGTTGGAGTGATAAGTTTGCTATAGGAGAGTACATAAGACCTTTGCCTATTCCGTTTTTTTTAAAAGCTCCGTTATTAATTCCTTTTCAGTCTCATAAATATTCAAGGCTCGGTTTTTTTAAAGATTGGGCTTTTCAGGCTCCGAAAAAAAGCGACGAACTACCAAGACGGGGAAATCATAAGGTCTTTATTAAAGATAGTAAAATAGAGACATTTTTTGATATAGATAACGATGGCGGAACAGATAAGATTATATCTATGTTTAGATATGAACTTACAAAAGAGATGAAAGAGCTTTTAAAAAAAATAGAAAAGTTAAAAGAAAAAGGAGAGGATTATTCGAAAATTCAAGAAAAATTCGAACAATTAAAAAAAGACGAGCAATTTAAAAAGTATAAAGACCTATTTGACATTATTGAGGGGACTTTCAAGCAGTACGAAAAAGTCCTTGCTCACGAAGCAACCTCATCAAAAGCCAAATTGTCCGTTACCAAAAAACAAAAACCTACCGAATTGGTTTATAAATATTTGCAAACCCCCGTAATCAGAAAAAAAACGGAAAAAATTTTTTTTGATTTTTCAAAAACCCCCGACGTTTATGATTATAAAAGGGGAAGACTATATTTTTCGGCTAAACAGATAAAAGAAATTGTCTCAAACGTAACAATTGTTTATATGAAGTATGTTAAAACCCAACTTGAAAGAAATACCCGTATAAGAAAAAAATACGGAGGATATATCACACCTGAAAGACTTGAAAGATATTCTTTATATTTTAGATTTGTCTATTTTAGACAGCTTATGAAATTGTGGCTTAATTTACCGGCAGGCTGGTATTCGGTTAGGGTTGAGGATTATACTCTAAGAAGAATAATATCTACAATAGACAGAAACCTTGTGATTAATATCACAAAAGCAAACTCAGGAGAGTCAGAAATATTTGAAGACGATAAACCCGCAAGCGCTTTTCTTTTTACATATTACGCCTTTTTCCAAAAATCGGCAGTTAGATACGATTTAAGCTTAATAGAATATTTACTTACACCTGATAAGACTATCAATGAGGCGGATATTATTCAAAGTACTATTGAGGAAAAGGGTAAAAGTAAAAAATGAAAAAAATAGTATTATTGATTTTCGGAGTTTTTTTATTTGCAAATACTACAATAACCTCATTGAATAATTTTAAAATACAATTTGAAAAATACGATAAAGAGTATCAATCTATTATAAAAGAGTACGGATACGATAGCGTAAAACTTGCGGATTTGTCTCAAAGAGTCAATAAGACTTACCGGGATATGCAACCTACGATAAAACAACTTGAAAACAATATTCAACAGCTTAGTAATAACATAATTGACGAAATAGGAGATATTAACATAGCAAACGTTAGTTTGGAAGATTTAAAAGCCCCTTTAAAAGCGGATTTGAAATATTTTTTAGATAACGCTCAAAAACTTATAAGCAATTACTATATAGCTTTAGTTGATAAAAATGCTATAAGAAGAGTAATAGACGCAATAGATTCTATAATAAAAGCATATAAAAATATTCAAAGTTATTACGACACAATAAAAGAATTAAAAAAAGTATCACAACTTGGCAATATAGCCTCACAAACTGATGAATCAAGTAAAAACGACCTAAGTCTTCAACAAAATTTGGAACAAATAGTTATAAATTCCGTAAAAAACGTATTTGCTATTCAAGAAATAACAAAAAACGATTTGTTACAGCTTTACAATCAAAACTTTACATTACAACAGATAGGAAAACTTACAATATTGGTTTTAATAAGAGAATTGAACTAAAGGGAAAAGATGAGAAGAGTTGTAAGAGATGAAGCAAGAGGAAACACTCCTCATTTAATTATGGGGCTTAAAGAGGCAAGAAAACATATAAAAGATAAAGAAGAGTCTTTAAAAATAAGATTATTATTCAGCTCGGCTCTTACTTTCTTTCTCCCAACTTTAGGTACTTTATCGACTGCTTATACTCTTTTTAGATATTATCAGGACTTTTACGAGCCTTTTTTGTCAAATAAAGTAAAAAAGGCGTTTTATGACAGAATGTTTGCTCCGGTGGTATCCGAAAAACTATATACGATATTTGGTTATCGCATATATCAAGAGGATTTACAGGAGCATCTCTCAATCGTAAATGGAGGAGAAAAAAAATTAACCGAATTAATTAAAAAGGGGAAGTGGGCTAAAAAACAACCTCACTTACAGGTAGGTTTTGATATAGGAACACTTACAACCCACCTTGCTTTTATCGGGACAACGGGTGCGGGTAAAACGGAAACGATTTTATCTTTTGTGGGCGATATTCTCGCCTCAGGCGGCGGATTTTTATTCATTGACGGGAAAGCAGACCAAGCAATAGAACAGCAACTTTATACAATTTGTAAAAAACACGGATACGAAACTCAGTTTTTTGTTAATAACTATATCAATCCCGAAAACAGACCGCCTACTAACACATTCTCTCCTGCGCTGTCTCTTAAACTCATACAACTAAAAGAGTTTTTAAACAGCTTACTTCCGGGTGGAGGAGACGGAAATCAAGATTATTTTAAAAACAGAGGTAAAGTTGCGGCGGCTTATCCTATCGGATTTTTAAAAATCAGACAAAAATACCACAAAGAGCCTTTTACATTTTCCGACATTACAAACTATATGGAAGATATAGAATTTACATTTGTGTATGTTATGCTATATGCAATGACAACTGAGTTAAATGAGCTTATTAAACAAAAAGCTCAAGAAGACGACGAGCTTGGTAAATATCTTAAAAAAGCGAGAAAAGAAAAAATTGCAAAACTTAAAGATATTGAAGATGCCGATGTTTTAGTGGAATTTATGACAAGAAATCCTGACAAAAGAAAAAAAATCGAAAATATACTCGGGGTTGATATTGATTATATGGCTACAATTGTAGATTTAACAACCCAAATGGATTCGTATATTTCAGGTGTTTATTCAACTTGGAAACAATATACTCAATCAGTCGCGAAAGCGATTAAGGCATATTTAAAATATGAAAAAAATAAAAGATTTTTATATATTTATCCGAATTTTGCAAACATTAAAGATATACGGGAAGCTTACAATACACTAAAAAACGACACTGAAGCTTTAAATAAAGCTGTTTCGTTTGCAAAAAGCGAAACGGAACTTGATATGAATAAATTATTTATTGCTTTAGGGGTAACGGAAAGTAATGAAAACCTCGAAAAACTAAAACCTGACGATATGAGACAACATCAATACGCTCAGCAACAATGGGATAGGGTATTCCAGCTTTTCAATATGTATAAACATATCTTTAACGACTTATACCCGGACGTTGATTTAGCCGACATTATCAGAAACAATAAAGTTTTGTACGTAATGTTCCCGGTTTTAAATATGGCGGAAGACCAACTTATTATGATAGCGAAAATGTATGTTATTTTAATCAAACTTGCAACATCTTTGGGACTTGGTGGGGAAAATCAAGAAGCCTTACCGCTCCAGCTTAAAATATACCAAAACAAACTTAAACCTCTTCCTCTTTATATGGTTATTTTAGACGAATGGGGAAGTTACGCAACAGCAGGTATGGCAACGCAAAACGCTCAAGCTCGTTCGTTAAAAATCAGTATGGTGTATTCAACACAGGATAAAGCGTCGTTTTTACCTGAAAACGACGATAGAGAAATGAAAAGAATTTTAGGAAATATGAAAAAACTTGTTTTGCAAGTACAAGATGAGGAAATTTTTGAATATGTCGAAAAATATATAGATGAGGTTGAGGTGCTTGAGGAGAAAGAGATTATAAGAGAAATGGGTAAAGAAAAAAGCATTAAAGCCGACACGACTTCGCTTAAAATAGAAAAAAAACCGGCATTTCCGGTTAAAAAACTAAGCAGCTTCTCAAAAGGTTTATCACTTCTATTAAATGGGGATAATCCTATTATTATACAAAGTTATTATGTCGGTGAGAATCCTTCGCCTTTAAGAATTACCACTTATAAAGGTTTTGAGGAGGAGTGGGAAAATGTCTAAATTTGATATAATAATTTGCGGCTATTGAGTAATAGTCGTCCTTTTTCTTTTTTGTTTTCCGCAAAATTTCCGCAAAAAAGGGCGCTCACTTAAATAGTGGGCGTCCGACCCGCAAAAAATTTTAAAAATTTTTCAAAATTTTTCTTTACCACCTCGTTGAACTCGGGGAAAAATTCGTATAATTTAAACAAAATTGCTTTTAAGGGTTTTTTATGGATATTAAAGAAATCGAAAAAGATTATTTTGCCTTATCAAAAATAGAAAGTAAAATTAAAAAAGAGGAAAAAGAGCTAAAAGGAAAATACGAAGATAAATTTATTATTTTATCGGAGCAGTTAGAATCCTTAGAAGAATTCACTATTCCTCCTACAGATATTGCCGTTAAAGTAAATAACTACGTTATTGTAAATTCAAACGATATTTTTTTGTTATATCAAACTTCAAAATTTCCGGACACGGGGAAAATTAAAACTTTAAATATAGAAAAAGAAAAATACCCTCATTTATTTGTAAAAAACCCTCTATCAAAAACGGATATAGATAAATTAATCGAAGAGGAATTTAAAAGAATTAAAAGTGACTTTAACTTAAAAATTAAAGTTACGGAATTTAAAAAATTACCCGTAGAGGAAAAGATAGATTTTTTAAAGAAATATAATTCCTCATTGCCGTTGAAATTAAAAGATGACGGCTATAAATTTGAAATTAAAGAACAGATAAGTATAAGACGTATCAGCGCCGATAAAGTGATAAACGATTTTATAAGTAAAAACGACATCATAGGCTCTTTATATAAAGAACTTGAAAAAGAAAAAGACGATTTGAAAAAATGGGAAATAATAAGCGAATTAAAAGAAGAAATAAAAAATATAAAAGATAAAAATAAAAACATACTTGAACAAAATATATCCATTTTAAAAGATATTTCTACATACGTTAATGTAACTAAAAGATACGAAGCAACTACTAAAAAAGCCCCTAAGGAACTTGAACTTTTTAGCGAGGAAATTGACACATTCAAAGCCGCAAAAGAGTTTGGTTTATATAAAGACATTATAAAAATCATAGCAGTAACCGATAATCCTAACAAAATCAAAGCAAAATACGAGACACTTATAAGCGTGCAAAATCAAGAAAGGAGAAAAAATGAAATTGAAAGTAATTTTTTTAATGTTTTTAGGCAGTCTATTTCTTAGCGGTTGTGCCACGAAAAAACCGCCTCAGAAAATTATCTATTTCGATAAAAATTATCAACCTTTTGTATATGAAGACCAAATTTGGTTTAACAGATTTTTAAAAAATCAGTTTTTACAAACTGATAGGTTTATAAAAGACGTAGAGGCGGCAATAGGGCATAGACCTCAGCAAAATAATAGAACAAATCAATTTATCTATTACAAATAAAAGGTGGGTGTATGAATGTCTATACAATAAAACAGGCTGCGGATTTACTTTCTATTTCGGAAAAAACAATTTATAAGTGGATTAAGAAGCACCCAAAATGGTTTGTTTATAGTAATAAAGCGATTGATTACGTTCATTTTTTTATAAAAAAAGAGGTTGTCGAAGAACTGCTAAGAATAAGATATCAGGCAATTGACATAATATATGAACTCTACGATTCTATAAAAGAAAAGGAAAAATTGTCTTCATACCAAGAGGTTGATGAAGTTATAAAAAAAGAAGTGAAAAATTATTTTGGCTGGAGTGATAGCAAAAAAATTTATAAATTTATGAAAGAAACGTTTATGTCTGAAGAGATATTAAGAAATTATCCCGACTTTATAAACTATCTAAAACAAAAATATGAAATATAAGGGTTAAGATGAAAAAAGCCTTAACTATTATAACTGCGGCAGTGGTAGTTAATTTATATGCGGGTTGTCATTGTGCCTGCGTTGAGGGATGCGGCTTATGTACAGAAATATTTCAAACTTATGTCCCTAATATGAAACAAGTATATACTGAATTTCTACTTCAGGACAAGCAAACGGGGATATTATGGAATGAATTAATCTCTCTTAGGGAGCAAAACAAAAAACTTGAAGACGAATATAGAAAAGAGATTACTAAGCTAAATATTTTAACCCAAAAAATAAACTTAGAAGATAGAAAAATTAATTTTTTACTTAAAAAAATAAAAAACCTAAAAGCAATAAAAAATACAAAAAATTAAAAAGGAGATAAAATGCTTAAAAAATTATCTGTTTCACTTATTATCGCAACTTCTACATTGTTTGGAGCGGTAAATGCTCCAATTCTAAAAAAAGCTTATGAAGACGGAATTTACGATACTCTAAGCGTACTAAAAAACGAAAGTAAATACGCAATTAATCAAAAAATCACACTTAACGGCTATATGGTTTATATTAATACTAAAAATTTAACACTTCCTGATATCGTAAAGTATAAAGCTTTAGGGCTTAAACTTGCTTTCAATCCGATTGAAACAAAATCCGGGCTTTTGATTTTTGCGGTAAATGAAAGACGTCCTGATGCGTTTTTAAACGCACAAATTATCGCAAATCATTCCAATTTGCACCCGCTAATTAAAGAAGTAACAAATTACACGGTCACTTATAGCGGCGTACTTCAAAGATATTTCCAAAACAAAATGCCTGATAAGGTGTTTTTGATTGAGGAAAAAATCACAAATTGTCCCGTAAGACAAAGAATTATTAAAAGCGATACAACTAAAACCGAAATTAAAAAGGTTGTAGCAAGAGGTAAGTTTTATTTAGTTAATAGAGTCTTAACACCTGAGGCTCTTAGAGAATTTTGCAAAAACAATCCTAATAATTGTGACGCAAAACTTAATATCTCAAAGGGCGAAACCTGCCTGACCGAAAGAAAAATAAAAAGAACACTCGGTAGGGTTGATTTTTCAGATTTAAACAACAAAACATTCGAACAAGTAGCGGGTATTATCGCTCATTACGGAGCCGTAAAAGACGGAGAACTTTGGCTTGGTAAAAGAATTTATAAAAAAGGTGACAAAATCGGAAGATTTTATCTTTTAAACATAGTTAAAAACGATAAAGGAGTTGTTATCGTAACAATAAGCAAAAAACCTCAACCGCAAAGTGCAAACGATATTAAAAATATCACAACAAGGTAGGGAGCAGGTAAAAAATGAACTTTTCGATAGACGATTTAACTTCAATCGCCTTATATGGCGGATTGAGTTTGGTGTTAGTAATTTTTCCGGTACTTGCCATAAGCGGATATTTTTATTATCAATACAAGCAAGGAACGGACGCTAATAACGAACAAATGAAACTTGAGGGTGTTTTAGCAAGAAGTGTGATTTATTCGCTCTCTATTATTACCTTAACAAGTGCGTTTATTATTTTAATTATTATCGCGACACAATCCCCTTATATTGCAAAAGGAATTTATTATTTTTTTACAACAAAATGGACGCCTGAGCTGTTTAATGAGATAATTTCAAATTTTACAGACCCTACCGTTAAAAACGAAGCTATAACATTAACGACAATTATTCTGATTGAATATTTATTATTTATAATTTTCGAAGTTATATCTGTAGGGTTAGTTATCTTTGTATTTTCAGTGTCCTACGTTAAATGTAGAACATCGCTTGATAATTCAACATCTAATATAAATTTTGATTGTTTTTTTACAAGAGCATTTTATTCAACACTTTTTATCGTTATTTTATTTACTTTAATAGAAGCTTCTATGGGCTCCCTTTACACAATTGTGAAGACATCAAACGCAATGAATATAACAAACTTACCTATAACACTCAGTCAATTTGAATATATGACTAAGCTAAGAGAAATATTTAACGACGCAATTACCATATTACAACAACAAAAATAAGGAGTGATTATGAAAAAATTACTATTAATTTCAGCCGTAATGAGTGCTTTTTTATATGCAAAAAGCGATAAGCCTCTAAGTGCGGAAGCTGAAAAATTCTTTTATACTCAAGGTTATAAAGTCGGTTACAAAGACGGATATCAAAAAGGTTATAGAGATGCATTATTGTACGCAGAACGCAAAATCAAAGAGTATATGGCTAAAATAAAAGCGTATGAGGCTGGTAAGTATCTTATCTACAAACAAAAAATTACTTATCCGGAGGTTTATCAGGTTACGGATGATAACGGAAATGTTAGAATAGTGGTAAAAGGTTGTCAAATTGAGAAACCTTTAAGTCCTCAAGATATTGTATTTATCCCAACTCTGCCAAACGGCTATGAGGCAAACGCGCCTATGCCAAACCCGCCTAAATACGTTGAGGATTCTCCGGTAACGAACGCAATAGTAAATAATGAGCTTGAAGCAGTCCCGAAGCTCCCTAAACTGCCTGACGATGAGAAAAAAATTGTATTTTACGAATTCCCAAATACCGCCTTTTATAGAAAAGTATTAAATGAAGCAAATTTAGTCTATTCGATAGACCCTAAAACAAAGCGCCTTAAAGTACTTTTCGACTCACAAAAAGACGCCTTAAGATTCTTAAAACAACATAACTTTAAACTCGGAAAAGATTATTTCTAAGGGTGGGTATGAAAAAAATACTACTATTGTGCGAAAAACCCTCACAAAAAGCGATATTTAGCGAAATAATAGGCTCTCCTAAAAATTTAGGAAGAGCGATAGTCGGAAAATACGGAGAGTATGAAATAACTATTTTTGCCCTTGCGGGGCATATTTTCGGAATACCCGACTTAAAAGAGTTTGATAAGAAGTTTGAGGGAGCATATAAAAATCATATAGACTATCTCCCTTTCCTGCCTCCGGAAGATAATTTTTACCCAAGAAAACCGGACCCGGACAAACTTTCAATTTATAGAGACTTAAAAAATCTATTGTTCGGGTGTGATATTATCCTTGACGCAACCGACCCTGACGATGAGGGTAAAAGTATCAGTAAAGAGATACTTTTATATACAAAGACGATAAATAAACTCGGCGGTTTTGTCAGAACGGACAACTTATCTAAAGAGGCTCTTAAAAAAGAGCTTGAATGGGCGTTAGACAATCTGCACGATAAAAAAAGACTAAGTGAATATCATCTAATGGCTAATAGGGCACTTTTAAAAGGTGATTTAAACTACGGGGTAGGGATAAACGCTTCAAGGTATCTTATCGGTAAAATGGATAAAAAAGTATCGTTTGGGACAGCTCAAACCCGTTTAGTCGATTTAATTGTTAAAAGAACTATAGAATATCTCCAGCACGATAAAAAAACGTTTTTTAATATAAAGTTAAAAACCGATTTGGGTGAGTTTGTGGTAAAACTACCTGATGAGGTAAAATACGACCAAAACAAAGTTTATGAAATAGCGCAAAAAATAGATGAAAAACCTATAAAAATTAAAAAAGTTGAGATAAAACAAAAAGAAGAGCCTCCGCTTAAGTGGTATGACGGGAGTGACCTTGCAAAAGACGCATCAAAAATATTAAAAAAAGACCCGTTTTCACTGCTTGATGAAAAAAAAGGACTGCTTGAGCAAATGTATCTTAATAATATCCTCACATACCCGAGAACGGATAGTAAAAATATGATGCCCGAAAATAACTTTGCCGAACAACAAAAGATAGCGAGCTATTACGCTAAACTCTACGGAGTGGAAATCGACCCTGACTTGAAGAAAAAAGGGTTATGGTACCCCGAGGAGATGGCTGAAAAGTTAAAAATCAATCACACTCCCTGCACGGTTGCAAGAGCGGGAATTGATATAAGCAAACTCTCAAAAGATGAAAAAATTGTGTTTGATTTAGCGGCAAAAAGACTACTTAGTATATTTATGCCAAATCCCATAACTAAAACAATTACCATTAAAGGAGAAGTTGAGGGTGTTGAGGTAGAACTAAAAGAAATAAGCGACATTTCGTTGGGATATAAGGAAATTTACGGAGAAGAGAAAAGAAAAAGTAAAATCCAAAACCCTCAAAACCTTGAAAACAGCATAATAGTACCTGAAGAAACAATTATTATTAAAGACTATACCAAACCGCCGAGTTTATATACCACACGCTCAATCTTAGATGTTATGAAGAAAAAAAACATAGGTGCCGAATCGACTTATAAGTCACTTTTTAACAAAGTTACGGACAAAGAAAGACCATTTGTAGAAATAAGTAAAAATAAACTTTTTGCGACTAAGTTTGCGATTGAATTTATCAAACTTATCCCCCAAGAAGCGGTATATATTATTAATCAGTTTGAAGAGGAGATATTACAAGCTTTAACTGATAAAAAAATCACTTTACAGGAAGCTTTTATTAAGAGAAACGAAATTATTAAAAAAACATTTGAGCTTATTAAAAATTCAATAGACAAAAACGCAGAAGAACTCTCAAAGCTTGCTCAAGACTCAAGGAATATAGGTAAATGTCCTAAATGTAAAGGCAATGTTTTAGCCGGAAAAAACGCTTTTATATGCGAGAATAGAAAAATCGTAAAAACCGAAAACGGCTGGGAAAATCAAGGTAGCTGTGATTTTTATATTCCTTATAAGGTAGATACAGAAAAAATCTCTTACAAACTCACACCCTCAAATTTCAAGAAATTGCTTGAGGGGAAATCCGTCAAAATCGACGTTTTTTATAAACAAAAACAAAAAAGAGTTAAAACTAAAGTGGAACTTGAAAACGGAAAAATAAAATTCATTTTCTAAAAAAAAGGAGAAAAATGAAACTTAGTAATATGGAAAACTTTAACAAAAAAGTAATCAAATTTTTTACGACAAACGCGTGGATAACTACTATAATGATTGTCGTTACTTTCTTATACCTTAATTCAAAAATAGGGGATTTGCTGGATAAAAATCAAGAAACGTTAAGTTATGTTAAAAAGGATTTGGGAAAAGTTATATTTATCTCGAGTACGGGCAATATTGTAGCTCTTAAAAAACAACCGGTATTTTATTCGGATAAAAGAGTTGCTTTATACGTTAAAAATCTTATTCAAGAGCATTTAATTCAAGATTTAGTTTCGGTTTCTAAGGGGTTTAAGGTAAATTATACTTCTTATGAAGATATGATTAAAAAATATACGCCGTTTAAGACATTTTTGCCTTATCTTATAAACAAAAAAATTATTCAGAATTATGCTAAAAACATTTTTGAATTGATAAACGAGGACGAATACCCTGAATATGTTAGAGTATATGATTATAAAATCAACCTTTACAACGTCGATAAAAAAGGTAATTTTACCATTAATATAACTTATTATGCGATAGTAAATGCCTATTATAAAGAGCTTACAACTCTGAATAAATGGAGAAGTAAAAAAGTTAGCTTTAACGTAAAAGCCAAAGGGTTTTTTAACGTCGTTAGATACGGAAATATAGATAATCCTTTTGGGCTTAAATTTACGGAAATCAATATCCCTATTATCACTAAAAGGTAAAATATGCAAGATAAATTTAGAGAGTTTTTATATAAAACACAATATAAGAAAAAACTCTCTATAGGATATTTCTTTTTAACAAAAGAGGGAGTTATTTTTTTAATAATCGCTTATTTATCGTTTAAAGTTTTATTCTTTCCTTTTGCAATGCTAATAAGCTCTTGGCTTTTTTTAATTCTATATAGAAACTTTTCTTATATATATACTGATAAGAAAAACATCTTTTTAGTAAAAAAAATTATGAATTTTCTAAAAGGAAACAAAAATGGCGATTAAAACCTTAGACAAAACAAAAGGGCAAGAGATACAAGAAGATAAAAAATTAAAAGAAAAAGTTACCTTTTCCATTCAAGATATAGCAAAAGCAATTAAAAAAGAAGAAAAAACGAAAGAAAAGCCTAAACCTCAACCTCAACCTCAACAAAACATTAAAGAAGACAATAAAGAAAAAACTAAACAAACATCTCAACAAGAAGACAATCCTAAGGAGAATAAGGAAGTAAAAAAAGAAAACAACAAAAAAATTGAAGCGGAAAATAAGGAAATTGTAAAAAATAAAGAAAACACCCCTGAGGAAACGGAAAAAGAAAAAGAACTAACCCCAAAAGAGCAATTCGAAAAACTCCCGGAAGATGTTAAAAAGGAATTGAAACATTTTAGAAATTTTTTTGAAATTAACTTTAACAAGATAGAAGAAGACGATATCGAAAAAGTACTTGATGAATTCTTTACATACAAATCGGAAAAAGAGCTCAGAAAATCGGCTAAAAGCTTTATAAATGAGCTTCTTGAAGAACTTGAAGAGAGTGATTATTTTGAAAACTTGAAAAAGAAAAAAAAGAGAGATGAAATAATCACAATACAACAAAACTTTAACGAGCAAATACTTAAAGATATACCTCAAGTTTTTATAAACACTCATCAAATTCAAAAAACTCTTCTAAAAGAAGACAATATAATAAATGCGGTATTTGAAGTATATAAGAGCATTTTTAAAGAAGACGAAAAGAGAAGAGAGTTTTTTGAAAAACTAAAAATAGATAAACAAGTTTTTTTAGAAGATATTGTCGATATTAATTTTTTAAGATAAGTCGTTTTTTTCCTATTTCATTCGCTCTCGCATAATATTTGTGAGTCACTCCTATATTGTGGTGACCGAGCCATTCACTTATTGCGGCGATATCGTGCCCCTCTTGAAGTTTTAACATTCCGAAAGTCCGGCGGTATAAATGTAGTCCTTTTTTATTTTTATCAATTCCTAATTTCAACAGAAACTTATTATTTGTTACGTAGAGATTATTATATTTTAAAGGTTTGTTTTTTTTATTTACTATAAAATATTCATTTTCGAATATATTTTCTTTTTTTTTCAATCTCTCATATTTTTCTAAAAATTCTTCTATATTTTCTAATAATATAAAATTTTCTCTTTCTTTGCCCCCTTTTCCTTTAATCTTTAATTTTAAGAACCATTCGTCATCAATAGAGATGTTATTTTTTTTCATTTTTATAAGCTCTTCGGCTCTCATACCCGTTAAGGCGAGTATATAAATAGTTAAAAACGTAGAAAAAACGTTAAGGCTTTTAGTCTTTCTTAGTTTTTCCTTTAAGGCATTTAAGACTTTTTCATATTCGTTCTTAGTAAGGTGAGGTTTGATTTTATGGGGATTTTTAATATTTATTTTAAGTTTAGAAAAATCAAAATTAATATCGTAATTTTCGACAATATGTCTAATAAATAACTTGATAATATCATACTCGTTTTTTACAGAAGAATTTGAAATGCCTTTTTTTTGGAGTTTAAATATATACTCCTTAACTAAAAACGGCTCTAAGTCGTTTATGGTAATATCTTTAATATCTCTTTCTCCGGCATATTCATATAAAAATTCATTAAAATTGTGCAAAACTCTCTCATATCTTTTAATGGTGTTATGAGAGAGCCCTTTAATATGACACTCTTTGATAAAAGAATCGATTTGCTGTTCAAGCATTATTATCCTTTACTTAACTAATTGCAATTAAAACTATTGAAGATATTACACATAATAATGCAAAAAAGTTTAATCCCGCCCATATTTTTACTTTATTTTTATAATAATGATATCCCTTTTTATACCAATAAAGATTGTTTAAATAGTTATGATTTGCATAAATTAAAAACAAGGTGGATACAATGACCCACCCAAGTAATAAAGAGGCTTTCATAACCACATCAATATCATATCCAAATATTGTCATTTTCCCTCCTTTTTTAACAAGTAGAATAATTAATTTCTATAAACGTTTTTTCGTCGATTTTATCACTCATAAAAAGCTCCAAAGAGGAGCAATTAATAACGGCTGGAAAATAAAAATTCTCTTTAGAAAATATTAATACAAGACATAGGGTTAAAAAATTCTTCGGTAGCTTTTTTAGCTTTTAGAATAGCCTCTTGGGTAATTTTAAGACCCTTTTTGTATTTTTCAATCATCTCGATAGTAAAATTCAGGTTTTTAATAAACTCAATCCCAAAAAGTCTTTTAGTAATTTTTTTAAATTCAATTAAACCGGCTTTCTCAGGGAGAAAAGCCGTAGCAAACTCATAGGCAAGTCTGACGTCTTCAGGTTTTATCTCATAATCTTTTGAGACTTCCCTGATAATTCTTTCAACTTCTTTTTTGCTTGCTACATTTATATATTTAGTTTCTTCTCTTAACTCGAGATATGTTCTTAATAGAAATAGCCCTAAAACCAACGGAGCTATATTTACCGGTTTGTCTTCAAGTAAATATAAGCGTTTGTAATAATAGAATACTAACTCTCTATTATGAAAAGTAGGGGAGAGTTTTTTAAGTTTTTGGAAGATATTTATTACTTTAAGCGAATATTCGTCCATAATTTTAACATCCTCTTCTTTAACCTCGGCTATTTCCAAACCTCTGTTAATAAATACATACGCTGCAAACAGCAGCGCAAGTTCTTTTTTTGTTTGTTTTTTCATTTTGCGTCCTTTTTCTTTTTTGTTTTCTTTCCGCAAAAAATCGGTTAAAAGATAAGCATTAAGTCGTTTTTGTGATAAACTACATATTTAACAGGTAATCGATTCTTAATCGGTGTTATTTTCGGTTTTTCTCTTAATCGTTTAAAAATCACCTTATTGCCTTTATACTCTACATTATCGGCAACAGCGATTAATTCTTGAAAAATAGGTGACTTAATTGCTTTTTCTACAATTTCGTTCATTTTTCTCCTTTTAGTTCGGTTTTGTTAAAAATTAAGCTTTAGGTAACTTTTGAAACGTCTAAAAAATACTCTAACAGACAAATAATATCAAAAAATCATACAAAATTAAAGATAAGTATTACTTATCTTTAATTTTTTATAGGTAGTTTTACCCCTAAAACATAAAAAATGTTTTTTATATTATAAAAACTTATCTTTAATTTTTATAATCTATCTTGAATATATGACGATTATTATTTATAATCATATAAATAAAAGTTTAAGGGGTAAATATGGAAAAAAGAAACAATAAAGTCAAATTACTTCAAATAAACATAGATAGAAAAAATAAAGAGATAGATATAGGCTTAGGCATTGAAACATCAAATAGAAACAGAACGTTATTAAATTTAAGTTTTCTTTTATATCAAGAACTTTACTTCTTAGAAAAGCAAAAAGATGAAAATATATTAAAATTAAAGGAAGAGTACAAAGACGGAAGTTTTGCTGAAGCAAATCTATACTATGTTGATAACCCTGAGAAATTAAGTATTGAAATAAAAGGCAATCCGGAGCTTATTAAGTTATTTTTCATAACTTTTATAAAGAAAAATTACATTAACGATATTCTTAACAAAAACGTAATTATCGACGACGAAAGAACATCACAACTCTTTTCTCTTGTTTTAGAAAATAAAATTACTTTAGACGTTGATTCAGATATTTTTTCTGAAATAATCATTTTTGCCACTTTAGCATATCTTGCAGAAAAAAAGTTGAGGATTTTATCGGAAATAAAAGAAAAAGAAGTTATACTTAAGTTAAGTATAAACGGAACCGATGAGGAAAAAGTTTTTAAAATTCCATATCAATTTTAATTAAAAGGAGTAAAAATGAATATCAAAGAAATATTGCCAAGCACAAAAGAGGAAATTCGTGCGTATATAAACAAACTAATAAAAGACGGGAAAATTCCTGAAATAAACCCGCAATTCGTAACTGCGGAGGATATTCAAGAGCTTGATATAAATAATCCTGAAAATATCAAGAACTTTGTAAATAAAGTAAAAAAAAGAGAGTTAAAAGAAATAGCTCAGGGAAACAACGTAAGAATTTCATTTACCCTTAACGAAGTGGAAGACAAAGAAACAATCAAGAAGCTCAAAATGCTAAAGGGGCTTGCGGACGTTGGAAAAAAGAATGCAAATGACTTTTACAAAGCGCTATTCAAAAAAGTGGTTGAGGAAGAATTTAAAAAAGTCGTAGGGGAACTACAATGATAAGAATGTCCCCTAAAGAAGCTAAACGTCTTATTTCTACATATTACAGATATAATCCAAAAACTAAAAAAAACGAATTAATTATAAAACCTTATAGAAACAAAAAATTAAAGGAGAAATAATGTTTAACAAGGTAATTCTTATAGGAAACTTAACAAGAGACCCGGAGTTAAAATATACTCCAAGCGGTACGGCAATAACAAAATTCGGACTTGCAACGAACAGAAAATATAAAGACAACTTAACAGGTGAAGAGAAACAAGAAGTTATGTTTATTGATATTACGCTTTTTGGTAGAAGTGCCGAAATTGCCAATCAGTATCTCAAAAAGGGTAATAAAGTATTAATTGAGGGAAGACTTATACTTGAAAGTTGGGTGGATAGTACCGGACAAAAAAGAAACAAACATTCAATTGTCGCCGAAAAAGTGCAGTTTTTAAGTACAAAACAAGAAAATCAAAATTCTCAGCCCCAAACATCAACACAGCCTATAACTCAATCTCATCAACCTCAAATGCAACAAGACCAACCGCAGTCCGAACAAACAACCGGACAAACAAAATTGCCAAATATCGACATTGACGAAGATGAATTTCCATTTTAACGGAGATTAAAAATGTGTAGTAAGATAAAAGACATCGCAAAAATATTACTAAGCGGAATCGTAGGTATTTTATTCCTATATTATATAGGAATTTCTTTTAAGATTTTAAAATTTTTACCAATATATACCGCAATCTTTACCGCGGTAGGTTTTTCATTAATACTGATGACGATACTAATAATTCCGTTTGCAGTCGCCTTAAGCTTAGACGACTGCGTTTTCTCTTTCTCCATTTTCCTTGCTCCGTTATTATACTATAAAATTTTTATAGGGATAATAGAATCAAATATTTTAAAAACTCTTTATTTTAAGAGTTTGTTTGCTTTTTTTATTACTTCTACAATATATACGTTATTTATATTGTTATTTTTTTTCGTAATTGAAAACATAAAGGAAGAAAATGAAAAAAAATCTTTTCGTATCAGAGAGTTCGATAGGAACTCATTATGATGAAGAACTTAGAAGAATCACAAATTCGGATTTTTTATCTTTTACATTTTATCCCCAACCGGTAGGGGAAACGAAGAATATAATTGAAACTTGCGAAATGAAAATATCAACGCCGATAAAATTAAACAATCAAGACATCTCTATAAAACTAAAAAATATATATTATGATGATATAGTTTATTTTATAACTAAAAAGTATGAGAGCTCATACATTTTTATCGGATATGACCTTGATGAAATGGGTGAGCTTATGTCTTCGATATTGTTTTACAAACTCATTGCAAGCGGCTTTGACAAAGAAAAAATAATAAGAGTTCCGTTTTGTGAGCTCGGTTATCAATATGACAATTTTATCTTTAGCGAATTTATTGATAAGTGTCATTTGGAAAAGTATCTTGAGATAATACATAAAGAAAATAAACTTATTAAAAAAACCGGGTTTGGTTTTAGAAAAAATGAAACAATAGATATTTTGCTAAACAAAAAACCAGACTCGGTTGAAAATCTTAATCCAAACGGAACGAATACAATTACTTACATTACAAAATTTTTAAAAGGAGAAAAATAAATGAACGATGTAGTATTAATGAGCGGGTTTATGAGCATAATAAGTATTTCTACGCTTTTTTTTCTTTTTGCGTTAAGCTACGTAAGTTACGTAATTATTTCAAAAGCCCTAAAACGAAGAAGCTTAAAAAAGAAAATCTCCCTTATAAAAAAAGGGTATGAAATTGAAACTTTTGACAAAGACGGATATCCCGTCATAATTAAGAAAAAAGAGAGTGAAGAGCGATTTTTATTTTAATCTTCTTTTTTTCTTTTTATAAAGAAAAGGGGAGGGTTTTGAAAGTAAAAAACCCTGATAAAAATTAACTTTCTTTTCTTTGAAAAATTTATAATCTTCAAACTCTTCTATACCCTCAACAACAAAAGGGCAATCAAGCGTACAAATAGCATCAAGCAAACTCACAAAAAAAGAGTTGTCTTTCATCTTTACAAACGACCTATCAAGTTTGATTATATCTGGCTTCAAATTCATAATTGTATCGATATTACTCATACCCGTTCCAAAATCGTCAAGCGCAATTTTAAATTTGTATTTTTCTTTTAAGGCTTGAATTCTTTTAATTCCCTCCTCATCAATAAAATCCTCCGTTATTTCGATATAAATTCGGTTTGTTAAACCTTTGTTTTTTAATACTCTTAAAGCTTTTTCAAAAAATTTTATGAAATTAACGTTATGCAAATCTCCCAAATTCAAATTAATAAATACATTTGTATTTATTTGAGGAATAACAAAATAAAAAACTTTTCCGTAAAAAGCTTTAATAAGTCTTATATACTTAGAGTTATTTTGAGTTCTGAGATGTTTGAATATAAAAAGCGGGCTTATAACTTTTCCGTTTTTATTAATTCCTCTTGCAAGTATTTCAACACCAAAGGGTTTTCCGTCTTTTTGGAATATTTTTTGTTTGTAGGGTATAAGTCTAAAAACTTTTTGCATTTCTCTATTTTTCGTCCCCAAATTCATAAAAAGTCCTTTTTTTTCGGTTTTTTTATCCCATTTTGCACTATTGTATTAACAAATTTTCTACTTTTACGGAGAAATGACATAAAAAAGACAAAAATTTAACAAAAAAACACAAAGGAGAAAAAAGGGGGACGAAAAATAAAGAAAAAATAAAGGAAAAATAATGAAAATTTAAAGAAAAATAAAAGTTCTTATAAAGACGGACTATTATTGTTATCGTTATCGTTTGTTTGTTTGATTTCTTTTTTTATAGATTGTTCGATTTGGATATCGTTATTTTCCTCAATTCCGTATTTTTGGGCTATTTTTTTCTGAGCCCTTTGAATAATCTCAATTGCTTCGCTAAGCATTTCATCAATCCTTTGCAATTTATCTTCGATTCTCTCTAAAAGTTCTTCGATTTCTTTACTTAGCTCTTGGATTTTTTCTTGATTTTGTTCTTCTTCTTTTTCTTTCACATCGTCGTTTTTCGTATCTACAAAACTTTCTACACCTTCGATAATTTCGTCTTCGAATTCTTGTTTCTCGTTTTGCTCTTCTTCGGTTTTTTCTAAGGACTTTTTTTCAATAGATTTTTTTTGAGCGTCTTGATATATTTTAGTGGCTTCCTCAAGCTCTTTTTCTGCTTGAAGCAGAATTTCCTTTCCTTTTTTTACGTCTTTGTTAATCTCTTCATCGTCTTCGGTTAATTCATCAAGAAAACCGGTAACTTTAATAAGCTGACCGGTTTTTTGTTTTTCTTCTTCAATTTTTTGAAAAAGTGCTGACATATTAATTTGTTTTTTTTCCTCATTATTATCATCGTTATGATTAACATCAACATCTATATCAATTTTTAACTTTTTGCCGATGTTACTATCGGGGAAAATATTTTCTTTTTCCATTTCCTATCCTTTCCTTTCCTATAAGTTATTTCTCTAACTAAATTATAAAACAAACTTTTCTCTATTTTTAAGAAAAAGAAAGAAAAATATAAAAAAAAGAGGATTTTTTTATATTTCTTGAGAGATATGTGATGTAAGTTCTTGTTCTTGAGTGGTTTCTTTACTTTTTTTTGTTTTTGCTTCGAAAAGCGAATTTTGTGCTTCGTTTTTAAAAGCACCTGTACGCTCTCCACTCATAAAGAATTTATATGTCATTATTTTATCGTAACTTTTTTTCATCGTTTCATTTGTTGAGGTATTCGTAAAAACAATTTCTTCTGCTTCAAGCAACTTAATAAGTAGTTCATTTATATTTTCCTTATTATCAAGAATATCGTTATTAAAAAACTCAGTAAAAATTGCAACAGAGTCTTTGTTTTTAGGCGCTAAAGTTACATCGTATCCCGAATGGAACATAAAAATATCTGCTTTGTCATTATCAACGCTAAAGAGTCTTGACAAAAATTGAATAAACTCTTTACCTTTAGTCATCCTTCCGGTGGCTATAATGTGACTAAGAGCAGATAAATCAAGTCCTCTTGAAACGCTCTCATAGTTTGACACAACTATCGTATAGTATTTTTTGTTTATAGACGAGCGCAGTTGTGAATCAAGTGAAGTTCTTGAAACCGGTATAATCTCAATATTATATGGTTTTATCAACTCTTCTCTGATGCGCGAAAGGATATCTTTTACGTTTAACTCCTCACTGCTCGGGACATTAAAAATAATATTAACTTTTTTATCCATAGGGAAAGAATTAAATTGTTTTGCTCTTATAAGAGCCGTAAGAGTATCAAGTAAGTTAAACACTGCTCCTCCTGTTCTTGCAGAACTGATAACAAATCCTTTTTCTTTGTCTCTTTTTAAGACGTCTTCGATGTTCTTATAAATACCTTTAGAGCCAAGTACATCAAATAAGTCTTCTTCCGCTTTATTTGTAATTCTAAAGTTATACGGAATGTATTTTCCGTCTTCGTTTTGTCTTAGGAGTTCTTTCCATTCTCTTTTTATTGCAAGGTCAAGAGGATAAGTAAATATAACTTTGTGTTCGTCTATATATGGATAGCCCTCATCAAAAAGAATATTTTTAGTAGATAAAGTTTCTCCAAGAATGTTTTTAAATTCTTCAATATAGTCGGTTTCTTTTACTTTAAAACTTACTTCATCGTTACCAAGATTAATTGAGAAACCTCCGCTTTTGGTAATTTCATTCAACTTATTCATATAAATATCGAATATTTTTAAAATAGAATTAAAAACAATCATTTTATCGTCTTTAACGTCTTGCGGAATTAATTTTTCAACATTTTCCATACTTCCGTTATCGTCTATAAAAGTTTTGTATAAGTTATACATAGTATCTTTACCGGAAGTAGAACTTTTACTAAGAAGTGTTTTAATATCATTAACGCTATATTCAAATCCAAGTGCATCAAACACTTTTTTCAGCTCTTTAGTTTGTGTTTTTAACATCTTTATAAAAGAAGAAAAATTTGTAAGTGTATAGAAATAAATTTGGTTAATATAATTAACAGCAGAGTAATATCGAGCTGATTCATAAAAAAATCTAACGCTCATATCGTTATATTCAAATGCTTTTTCAGGTTTTATGCTGTCCGGAGATTGATAAGTAAATTGAAAATTATCTAAATCTAAGAAGTTCATTATCTCTTTTCTACCTTTTAACGTCTCTCTTGACATAATAGAAGAGGAATAAGGGAACATTTTTACAAGAGCCGTCATAGTTTTTGGGTTTAAGATAGACGGAATTAATTTAAAAATTCCGTTATTGTTAATTGAGGATAGTTTGAAAAATTTATTTTGGAATGAATTATCGGATATTTTTTCTTTATAAATTAAAGAAAATACTTTATCTAAATCTTTTGCAAACTCTTCTTTATCAATAGAAAATATCTTTCTTGTATCCATTTCAACTTTATTACTTTCACCTAAATTTGTAAGAGCCCTTAAAATCTCCGTAGCAATTTCGTTAAAGAACTTAAAAGAGTTAAAAACTTTATCTTTAGCTTTACTGCTAACAAAATGCTGATAAGCATTTTCAAAAATATCATCAACTTCCTTATAAGAAAGATAAGGAAGTATTTTTTTTAATTGATTAAGGTTTATTTCATACACCCCTACAAGTTTATTAAAGTTTGCAACGTTTTCTTGAATCATATCAATTGTAAGCTCACCCGAATACCCCATAAGATAAACGAGGTCTTTGCCGTATCCGGCAATAGGTGACCCCGTTGCGATTACGATATTTTTGCCGTCTCCCTGTCCGATTTTTCTAAAAATATTTGCAAGAAGTCCTGAGAGATTTTTATCCGATTCATCCACTATAACGTTTTTGAACTCATTAAGGATAGTTTCCGGGTAAAAATATTTTTTATTCATTGCCGTATTGTTTAATATCAGAGGACTCACCTCATCATTAAACTCATCCGCCTCAAGTTGGAATAATTTTTTAGTGAGATGTACCGAGAAAGTCACTTTTTGAGGTTGTATTGATTTCACATCTTCCAAATGAGGAAGCTCTTTATTTGGGGTTATTTTATCAAAGGATACGATATATTTTTCTTTTACTTCTTCACCTTTACTTTTGTAATTAATCTCAGGGAGAACTATTTTCTCATCAAGAGGGATAAGTCTTATTTTAAGTGGAAATTTGCTTTCAGAAAAAATATGATTAGAAGTTAAAGCGTCACTTAAGATACTAAGATTTTCGTTTCTTCTATTTGATTTTAAAGCTCTTTCCAAATCTGCTAAATAAAAGGCGGTAATTTCTTTGTTTAGTTCAAATACGTCAATTTTATCCTCATCAATAACGTTATTATTTTGCAAAAAACTTAGTAAAGACTGAGGATTAATCTCGATAAACGTTTCTACGTTATCATCAATTGTAACAATTTCTTCTTTATAAATTTTTCCTTGTTCGTTAAGAAAATCTTTAAGGGTGGTAATTACGTAAGGGTCTGTTATCGCAAAATATGAAATAAAATAGTTTAGAGCTTTGTGTTTAGGTAAGACAATTTTATCCTCGCCCGTGTAAAAAGTATAATTAAAATCAGGAATAATGATATTTTCGGTTTCGTCTTCTTTAAATAGAGATTTTACGTTTATTTGAATATCGTATTTATTCAAGATACTGCTTTTTGTAGATAAAACTATTTGTTCAGGTTTTGCTTCTTCATTAAAATTCACAGAATAAAGCAGGCTTTTTGAGATGAGGTCAATCCCTGTCTCTTTATTTGAGTTATTTTTTCTCTGATATTTTTCAAATTCCTCTAAGTAATTTTCATAGTCTTTTGCTATTTCAATAGCAATTCTTTTTTTAGTTTCAGGGTCGTTTGGTAAATATCCTTTTTCTACCATTTTTTCTAAAAACGCAATAGTAGTTATTAAATAATTTTTAGGGCAAGCCATTACAATACTCCTTAGTTTTTAGACAATTATAATGGCAACTTTTCTATTTTGAAGGAGAAAAAGAGAGATTAAAGAGAAGGTGCGTTAAAGTTGTTTTTTTCTTGTAAATTTTCTTTTATTTGATTCGCGATTTTTTCAAATTTATCCCCAAGAGCATATAAAGCAGTCAATAAAATGTTCTTATCTTTTCTATATTTCTGATAAAATTCTGTTAGATAAAACATTTCTGATTCTTGCTTAATTTGCCTATCTTTTTTTAAATTTGCAAAATCAGATAAAATCTCATTATGGTTATAGTTATTTTTCTTCAGAAAAAAATCAAACAAAGTAAAGAGTTTAAATGTTTTTCCAAATTCAACTTCAATCTTGTTGTCTATCCAAAAGTTATATGCTTTTTGTAATTGCTCTTATTATTTATTAAAGTGTCGGCATAGTAGAAAGACTTTGTTTTTTATCTCTGTTTCTGATTTCATTCACAATATATTCAAAATCTTTTCCAAGTGCCGAAACGGCAGAAAGTAAGATAATTTTATCATCCTTATATTTTTTATAAAAATCAGTTAAGTAAAAAAACGCCGGGTCTTCTTTTATTTGCTCGTTTTCTCTTAGTTTAAGATAATCAAATAATATCTCTTTTTCATCATTTGAGAGAGATATTGAGCCGGGATTTTGTTTTAGATAAGAAATTACATATTTTTCATTAATTCCTCGCTCTTTCGCTCTTGCAACTAAATTTTCAGCTAAAGTTATGACATCAAGTGCAATAGTTTCTCCTCCCCATTCAAGTTCATCAAGGATGTTATTTAGTTCTTTCTCTTTTTCCATATTTTTACTCCTTTGGTAAGATTTGCATTTATTATAATCTTAACTTTTCTATTTGAAAAATCTTTTACAAATTTTATACATTGCAAGGGTTTTTTGTAAAATATCTCTCCCCTCAATATTTAAAAACTTTTTCGGGCTTTTTATCTGTTCGCATTCCAATCTTTTAATAACTCTTTCGGCATAAGAATGGTCTATCTTAGAAAAAGTGTTTTTTAAGAAGTTAAAATTTTGACTTTTGTGTTTGTCTTTATAGCCGTATAGTTTTTTTATTTCCACTTTTTTTACATAAAAGTAAGAAGACACTTTTTGAAGTCTATATAAATAAGAGTAAATATCCTTTTCTTTATTGAGTAAATATATTTCCGTATTTATATCAAATCGGTTAATTTTATTAAGACTCATTTATAACCTTTAAGAGTATTATTAAATTTTCTTTCAGGGTTATTTATAACGAAAAGAGGGGAGAGGAGTCGATATTATTGTAGCAAAAATTTTTAATTTTTTAATTCATTTTTAAAAACCTCAACCGCGTTTATGAATTCTTCAAGCGGTTTTATTTTTTCTTCCTTTATGCAGTTTTTTAACTCTTCCAAAGCGTTTTTTAATGCTTCAAAATTATTTTCCTGTTCGTCTTTTTCGTTTAAAAACAGATAGGAGGCAATTCTTGCCCCCAAATACAGATTATGTTTTCCAAACGAAGAATGATATTTAACGCCATTTATATTTTTTGGTGTTTTCCAAATATAAAGAGTTCTTTCAGTAATGCCGACAAAATCGGCGGTTTTTTTTAAAGATATTTTCATTTTTGCTCCTTTTGTAAATTTTTCATATTATGATATATTTCTGATAAAAAATCAAGTAATATTTTCATAAATTTATTGACTTGGCGAATAATATACGTTATAATTTCTTAAAAAGGAACTAAAATGAAAAAAATTAAGTTAGAAAGCGGGAACTATGTGTTTTTCCCGCAAAAGCCTATAAATATAACAAAAGGTTTGGAATTATGGGAAATACATAAAATTTACGGGCTTTCAAAACAGATTCCCATAACTAAAAAGGATTTTGAGAGATTAAGAAAACAAAAAAGCGAGGTAGTATTTGTAAAAAAAGAGCCGTATATTTTTGGAGTTATAAAAGGGCAATACGCCCTTATAAAGATAGAAAGAATTTAAGGAGGATTAAAATGTTAAAAGAAGCAAAACAAATAAAAAATAAATATTCTGAATGTGAGAAAGTTTTAAGATATAACAAATTTTTAGAAAATTTCAGTAAATATTTAATACATTATGGGGGATATTATAAAAATAGAGAAAAAAAAGATAAAGTAAATATCGGTTTTTTATCTAAGTATTTAACTTTTTTGATGGAAAAATTTGATTTAAAAATTGAAGATTTTGAGGTTGTGTCAAACAACATTGAAAACATTAATTTCAACCAAGCTGTTGAATACGATTTACAATTTAATCTCTCAAACGAGTTAATAAGCATAATTCGTAATGAATTAACTGAATTAAATGTCAAAGAAAGCATTATCAACCAAATTGTCGATAACGTTAATGTTAATATTTATCCCGGACACGGAGCTTATATAAGCTCTACATTTTTAAACAAAGCTGGGATATTAAATCAAATCTTTAATGATGTCAATTTTAATATTTTCTTTACGACTTCAATAGACGAAATTAAAGAAAAAATTAAAAAATTTGTATGTTCCAAAAAATTTGGAACATATTTAAAAAATGTTGAACATTGGAGATGGTAAATAATTTTTATCTATAATTTTTTATATATTCCTCCAAATCTTTTTCTTTTTGTTTCCAAAAACCAAAAACCTCGTTAAATAATATGTATTTTTGAAATATGCTTAAACTATTTATTTTATCTTTTAATTTTTTTACAAAGATTTCTAAATCCGCATTTTCAGGTAGAAATTGAGTTATGTTCATAGGTTCGTATTTTTCACATTCTTCTATATGATAACCCCACAATTTTTTTAAAGCCCAAAAATCATTACTTGGTATCGTGGAATTAACACAGGCGATAAGAGCTTTAATTTCGTTTTTGTCAAAAATTTCTCTTAATTCTTTTTTTGTTTCTTCTTCTAAAAATTTATAATCGTCAAGTTTTTTAAGTAAATGCCTTCTCCAATTAGTTTCTTCGTATTCTTTTTGCCACTTTTGTAATGTTCTTACGGGTAATTTAAAATATTCCGCAAGTTCTTTTATCGTTTGGGCAAACATTTTTTCCTCCTTAAAGGACAATTTTCGTTATTTTAACAAATTAACGAATAATTTACAAATTTTTAGAAAAAATCTTCAAACACCCTTGACATAACGAATAATATTCGTTATAATTTAAGTAACAAAACAATGAAAAGGAGCAAAAAATGGCAAATTGGATTGTAGTAAAAGGGAAAAAAGTTGATTTAGAAAAAGCTACGCTATTAGGTGTTTATCAATTTGCAAACCCAAGTGATTTTAATTATGTAAGGGAGGAATTGTATAAAACAGCAAAAGGTAATTATCTCCTTGTTGGTGAAGGTGGAGCAAATTCGAAATATGCCGAACAGATTGCAACCAGAACATCGGCGGGGGGTGAGAAAAAATATTTTATTTCTAAAGAAGAAGCTATAAGGCTTCTTGAAAAATGGCATGAAGAAGAAAGTCTTTTAAAAGAATTTGGCGATGAACTTGAGGAGGCTTAAAATGTTAGAGTATAAAATTTCGGTGGTTGTAAATTCTACCAATTCAGAAGCAAAAAGATATTTGTTTGAATGCTGGGGAGATAACAGAATTTCTCCCCAAGTAGCGTATATGGCGGGATTGAAAAACAAAGATTACATTAATTACGTTTATTTTGATACTTTAAAAGAGCTTGAATCAATTTTAAAAGCATTAAAAGAAAGATTGTCTGTTCCAAAAGAAAAAGACGAAACGGGCGGACTTTATTTAAAAACCGAATATTCTCAAGAAGAAATCGAAAAGATTATAAACGATATTGAAAATATCGCTAAAAAAACAATCGAATGGTTTGAAAAAATTAAAAAAGAAAGAAAAAAACAGACTTTTATTTCAAAAGAAGGGAAGAAATTGTTAAAGACTTCTCGATAACAATACTATCTCATCGCATCAGCCGACTTTTTCATTTTTTCTTCATCCAAATGCGTATATCTCATCGTAGTTCTTATATTATCGTGTCCTAATCGTTCCTTTAAAAGCAAAACATCCTGCATTTTCTTATAAAACAGACTTGCGTGTGTATGCCTTAATAAGTGCATACCTTTTTTGGTTGTTAATATTCCCGCTTTTAAAAATAATTTTTTTAAAATATTTTCCATTGTTTGCGATGATATTTTTTTACACTTATTCGTAATTATTAAATATTCTTTTGCAAGTTCGCACGGCTCTTCCAAACTATTTAGAAAATCTTTTCTTTTCTCCAAATATTCCTCGTATGCTTTTTTAATCGTATATTTTCCTTTGGAATAGGGGATGGATACTACACGGCTTTTTTGGTTTTTGCTCTCTTCGATAAATACTTCCATAATATCATCTTTTTTATTAATATATATGTCTTTTAGCTTTAAATTTGCAATCTCGCTTATTCTTAATCCTCCGAATAAGGCAAACTGAATAGTAAGTCTATATAACGCTTTTAGATATTCGCTTGGTTTTTTAGTATTTCCCGTTTTAAATTCGTATTGTTCTATCGTTTCAAGCAATCTGTCTATCTCTTCTTCGCACAAATAGTCGGGCTTTTTGTCTTTTAAGCGATACAAATTGCTTTGCCATTTCGATACTTTTAATTTAAAGGAAAAATTGCTATCTCTTAATGATAGATTGTCTTCAATAAACTTTAAAAAATTTATAACTGCGTTTTTGTAATTTTCCATCGTTGATTTGCTTTTGTTTGCCGTTATTTGCGTTAAAAACTCAATTACCAAGAAAGTATCTATATCTTCCATTTTTTCGATTGCATTGTTTTCTATAAGCCACTGCGTAAATTTGTAATTTTTAATAAAATATTCGTATGCTGAAGATATATGTTTTGATTTTTTCATAATTTCGTGAAGTTCTTTAAAGTTTTTAGCGTATTCTATTTGTTTAATAAGCGTCTTTATTTGTTCTTCGTTTGCGTTTTTAAGCGATAGAATCATTGCTTTAAATTTGGTATATTGTTGTAGCCAAAAGAATAGGGTATCGTGTATATTGTCTTTAGCGTTAAGATTAAAGCGTGGCATTTATCGTCCTTTTTTTTATTTATTTTTTCATTATTTCAAACATAATATTTATTAAATTAAACAAAATATAAAAAATTAACAATAAACTTAAAAATCCAAAAAACAAAATGATTTCATCTATAAAAGTTAAAAGTATTCTTTCAAGAAATGCTATTTTAGGGTTTTTAATACTTTCATAGTAAAATATTATTTCCGTTAAGAAAACAAAAAGCAAGAAATATAACATATCTTTAAATTTTTGTTTTTCTCTCGATTCTTCATATTCCAATTTGTCTGAAAAAAACAAAATATAAATTATTTTCCCTGTAATAAACAATAAAAAGCTATTTATTAAAAATAATACTATTATTTTCATTGTTATCTTCTTGTATTTATAAAATTTATAAGTTCATTTTTTATTTTTTCATCACCTTTTCCGTCAAAAGTTATAAAAGTTTCGTTTTTATTTAGTTTTTCTTTTATTTTTTTTATTTCATATTCTGTTAAATATGGAGTTTTAATATAAAGCTCGTGTTCTTCAATACCATATTGATGAAATTCATCTATGATAACGGGTATTTTTCTTATATCATAAGCAATATACATTATTTACTCCTTATTAATTCATACCAAACTGCGTAATAATCCATTAATGTTCTTGCTCTTTTAGGTCTTGTTAAAAAACCTATTTTTGTAAGTTTTTTCATATATTTTTTAACTTTTTTTTCCGCCTCTTTATCATTTTTTATCTGTTCCGCTTCCTTAACAACTTCTGCCATATTAATATCAGTCAACATCGTGGTATAAATAGTCCCGTATGCTTTTGCAAAAGCGACTATTCTTCTTAATGTTTCAGCTTCTTGTTTATTTATTTTTATTCTTTCCTGCTTAAAATTTTCGCAAATATCCTCTGTTTCACTTAACAATCTCTTATTAAAAAGAGTGCATACGTTAAAAAATCTTCTGCCTTGCTTTTTATATGCGTAATAAATACAGGCTTTACAGGTTTTTTTCCATTTCATTTTTTATTGTTCCTTAAAAATATTAGACGGATACTCAAATTTATTATCACTCCAGCTGTTTTTTTTATTTTTTATAATATTTTCCAACCATTCTCCTATTGTTCCTCCCAATAATCCATAAAAACTTGCTTTAAACGGGTTTAATATTTCCGGGATATGAAGACTTAAAGGAAACCATAAATATAAAAAGTAAAAAAGTCCTATAATTCCAAATAGGGTAACTATTTTGCTATCAAGTTTGATTCTTTTACTTTTAATAAAAAATACGAAAAAAAACATATAAAGAGATAAACCAAAATATAATGCAAAATCTTTAACAAAAAACGGAATTAAAACATTATATGTTTGTAAAATTATCTCGTTAAAGCTGTTCATTCTTTTTCCTTAATTTTTTTATTTTCTTTATTATGTCAATATTATCAGTAATTATTTTACTATATTGAATTTTTATAAAAATCAAAACCATTTCAAAACAAACTCAGTAACACCAAGCTCTTCAATATCAATAAGAGTTTTTAATTGACTATTTTTAACTTCACTGCAATTTTGTATTGTTACTACAAAATTACCTTCATAACTACAACACGGCTGATTTAAAATTAATTTATTATCTACCAAACGAAAAGAATAATTATCAAGTCCTTTAAATTTAACGTTATATAAATATAAATGATTTCCGCTAACATAATCTACAATTTTTTCTCCTTGAACTTCAAAATTTCTATATTTTTTATACAATTTAGTTCTGTTTGAGATTTTCCAAGTTGGGTATTTTTCTCTTATAGCTTTTAAATCTTTTTGTAATTCCCAAAAAGTTTCTGTCATTTCTTTTAAATCATTAAATGTAAATACCGTTTCCATTATAGCTCCTTTTTTTATTATTATAACGCCCTAAACTTAAAACAACCTTATAACCTCGTAGAAAAGGTAACATTTTCTAAATGGATTTTATATTAATTATTGATTGTGGGCTCTATTGCTTTATATATTCTTTTAGCAAGAAAATATGTTGAATTTGCTAAAAGCCCTCTTCTTTTCCTCCTTTTTCTTTAAATTTTTTTTCAATCTTCTCTATTCTATATAATAAAAATTGGGCTGGAAAACAATCGCACTTTTTGAATTCCTTCTTGTTTTTAATAAGCTCTACTATTAATTTTTTTATTTTATAGTTGAACGGGTTGGTTTTTTTAATATTGTATATTGCTCTTTTGTTAAAAATTTCTCGATATCAAAATTATCAAACACCTGAGAAACTATATATTTTAATTTATCTTTAGTCAAAATTTCTTCTTTATAGTCTCGATATGTTTCGGTGAGATAAAAAAATCCTTTATCCTGTTCTATTTTTTCTCTTTCTTTTTCTAAGAAAGCAATATAATATCCCTCTGCTTTTTCAAAATCTTCAATAATCCCCTCTTCTTTAAGTTTTTCGAGAGTCATTTTAACCGCTATAATTGTCCCTATTTTAAAAGAGTCGGGACATCTATATTTATCAAGTCTGACAATGATATCGGCTGTTTCTTTACTATTATCATCATTTTCATATCTTATTGCAAGGACAGACTTCCATTTATCAGGCTGTCCGAAAATGAAACAACCGATATTTTTTGCCGGCAATGTTTCATCATTATCAAAATACACTTCCGGGAACTCTCTTTTTAAACAATTTCTCATCTCAAGCATAAAACTCCCGGCTGAGGCGTAAATTCCCTCCATAACTTCGACTTTTTTGTAATTTTTTACTTTAAATATATCAATATACATTTTACTTCTCCTTTAAAATTTCATAAGCACTCTGTTTTTGTATTTTATCCAAAATAAATACTTGCTTTTTTTTCTCCAAAAGGATATTTTTATATAAAACCTCAAGCTTTTTTGAAAGTTCAAGCTTTTTCTTAAGTCTTTTTTGTAATTCTTTTTCTTTTTTTATAAGATTTTGCAAGCTATTGCGTATCTTTTGATTATGATTTTGTATAACCGATGAGGTTGTGGCTTTTTGTGAGAATGAATTTGACTCAAAGTTATGTATAGGGCAAATGTAAGAAAACGAAAAAGAAAAAAACATAGCTATTATAATGATTTTTTTCATATATAGTCCTTTAAACAATTAAAGATATTTCGGTTGTAAGCAATACAAAAAGAATAAGTACTACGATGTTTTCTTCAATGCTCCCCGTTCTAAACCTTAAACTTTTGGGAGCTATACAAATAGTTTTGTTTGAGATAGGGTAAAAGAACTTTACACAGCTTTTCGTAAGCATATCCCCTATATCGTGCAAAATACACCCTACACCAATAAAAAATAAAAATATCTGCAAATAAAAAATATTAAAATTATAAAAACTATTGTAACAAAAATAACAATACGGCACTAAAAAGGCAAATAAGATAGGTATAAGAGC
This sequence comes from Caminibacter pacificus, assembly GCF_003752135.1. Taxonomy (NCBI): domain Bacteria; kingdom Pseudomonadati; phylum Campylobacterota; class Epsilonproteobacteria; order Nautiliales; family Nautiliaceae; genus Caminibacter; species Caminibacter pacificus. Next base: position 21,350 of record NZ_RJVK01000006.1, on the reverse strand, counting down.
AAAAAATATCGTATGAGTAAAACCTCGATGTTTAACAAAAAAACTTATCAGAAAAGAAATAATGGGGATTTTTCTACCTATATAACTACCCGGTTCGTCTATATCAGGCAGAAGCGCACCTAAAATCACTCCTGCAATAGCATAATAAAACTGAGCTGAAGGATAAGGAAAAATTGCATTTATAAAAGGTAAAGATACACTTGTAGCAAGTATAATATGTCCTCTAAAAGTCATCTCTCCCCTCCTCTAATACTAATACCAAACACCAAAATGTAAAATTTTACCTTTTCTTTTGACCTTAACAATATCATCATAAAATTTTATATCATCTCTGCTGGGTTTAATACCAAGATAATTCACCACCCCCTTATTTCTCAAGGGCTCTATTAATTCCTCGATTAAAAAATGTCTGTTAATTGCCACATCAGGCAATTTTTTAGGGACTAAATAGTCCTTATTAAAATATTCATTCAAAACCGGACGGGGTATCATAATATCTTTGATATCATCATAATAAATTGTATTTTCAAGATTTGTTATGAAATCTTTGTATTGCGCTAATTCATCAATTTGTTTGATTGAGAGCAAGTGTTTATACCCTGCTCTTAGTAGCTGTTCTATTACCTGTGTCGTGCCTTGTAACTTAAGGCTTTTTGGTGTTTGTCTAACTATTTGTAAAAGTTCAGGAAGATAAACTGAATCTTTCTTAAACAACAAAGTCATAGCCGTCCTTTTTCTTTTCTTTTTTTCGTTTTTCCGTTTGTTTTCCGCTAAATATTATTATAGAAATTTTTTATAGCAATTTCAACACTCCCCGATAAATATCGAGGAGTTGAAGAAATTAAAGACTATTTATCGGGTTTGGAGCTTGCGTATTTTCTTTTTCGTTTATTGCTACTTGCAAAATGTCAATATCTTCGTCTTCACCCGGTTGAGGTATGTTATCGTCGTTATCAAGTTCAATGTCAATATCGGCATCAGTTACCTCATATTGAGTTGGCAACTCTTCAACCTCAGCAGGAATATCATTTTGAGGTTTTTCCGAAACATTTATATTAACCTCAGTAGGCGCAATGTCTCCTAACTGAACTTTTACTTTATTTCCAAGAGCTTTGTCTCCGAAAATTCCTTGCGTATTCGCATACGCCGCTTTGTTTTGTTCGATAAGTTTTTTTGTTTCTTCGTTTTTCTTTTGCAAGATAAACATATTATTGTTTGTAAATTCATCGAGTCTTTGCATTATAGTGTTATAAACTTCTTTGTTAAGCGTATAATTTGTAATGCCGAATTCTGTTTTCGCTTCAACAGGATTATCAACCCCGGTTATAAACCCGTTTGCACTTAAATACGGATTGATAATCAATTGATTGTTTTCTGTTTTTGTGTAATAAAGTTTTCCTTTAACATTACCATTGAGAATGAAACTCATATTTTTAGCAACAGACTCAATATCGAGATATTGTTTTTTCTCTTCATCAATTCCGTCCATTTCTGCAATTTTTAGTTTGTCATTTTCAAGTGTAGTAATAATTGCATCTTTTAAAACAAAAAATCTTGACTTAAACGTACCAAAAAGTTTTCTTTCGTTTTTAGTTAAGCTCTCTTTTAGTTCTTCAAAATCTTTACCGCTTTTTAACGCATTCACTACATTTTTACTCTTTAATGCAAAAGCGATAGTATTGTTAGTATAAATGCTATTTGTTTTTGCGTATGTTTCGTATGCTTTTAAAAACTCACTTAGTACCTTTACAGGTGTTTTAGCTGGCGCATTTCCAGCATTTTCTATAATCTTTTTAGCCTCTTCGATATTCCCGTCATTTAATGCTTTTTGTAGCGTTCTTAAGATAGGTTTCTCAATAGCTTTGATAAACTTCTTGTATTCACTTGAAACATTCTCAAGCGGCTTAATTCCGTCGCGTGTTCTTACCTGAAACTTGATAATGTTATTTAACTCAATAGCATAGTCTTTTGCTTTTTTCGGGTCTTCAAGATTTGCGATACCCAAAAGCACATTTCCAAGTTTTGCGTATGTTTTAAGGTATTGTGAGTAAGCTGTTCCGGACTTAATATCAACAATTTTATCGCCTGCCATATAGACATTACCGATTATCGCACTTTTTGTTTTAAGATAAAAGTCGTTACTATATGACGGAATGGTTGGCAATTTAGCGACAATTACATAACTATCTATTTTTTTATCTTTTAATTCCTCAGGAATATCAATTCCGTATTTTTCAAGTGTCGCATATGAGTTGTATCTAAGGCGTCTTTTCCCGTCGTCCCCGGGTTTTGTAAGAAGTACTTCATCACTATATAGCGCATCTTTTTTATTCTCTATAAATTGTTTAAAAGTTTTTTTCATATAAAAATCAAAGAGCACTTGAAACGCTTTTAGAGCATTATGGTCATCACCTCCAAGACTTACAACGTCTGCCTCTCTAATTGTAGGCAACACAACTTTTTCAACGTAAAGTGAGTTATCCTCTTTTGTTAGCTCTTCAATAGCTGCCCTTAAAATATTTTCAGCCTCTTGAGCTTCCTCAAGAGTAGGACAATCTTCATCTTGTGCTTTTCTATGATATTTCTCGATTGTAGCGAATGCTTCTCTTACCTCTTTTGTCAGTTCCGCAAATCCAAGGTCACTATGAATCTCTCCGTTTCCAATACTATTAAGTGTCTTATTGTCAAATAAAACAATTTGCCCATTTGCGTTGTAAGCAACTTTGATATAGTTCGCTTTTCTGACACTCAAGTCCATAAGTTCTTGCAATGCTTCCGCAAGAGATTTTAGAAAAAATCTGTCTTGTTCGCTATAATCTTTAAGAATATTGTCAATTTCTTCCTGAGTTTTACCTTTCATTTTTTCAAGCGTAAATGCAACTTTTAGGACATCATTTAGTTTTAGCCCCGTTAATACGAAGTAATTAAACTTCTCTTTAATCTCTGCAAGAGTTTTAACGTTTGTTTGAAACTTCTCGTTAAATGCCGCAATAAACTCGTCAGGGTTACTTTCTGCGGCTTTAATAACCGCTTGAATAAATTGAAAGGCTTTTGCAAGCGTATCAAGCTCAACCGCTCCGTTTTCTCCAATAAGATTATGTTTTTTTAACTCCGCTACAAATGCGTGAGTATCAACGTGTTTTCTTAAGTCTGCAAAAACGTTTGCGGTATTTATGGCAAACTCTTCAACTTTCTCTTTTTCGATTTTTGGTTGAATAATTTGTAGGTTTGCATCAACTTCTTGTTTAATAGTTGTAGTAATTCTGCCGTTTTTGTCAAGCTCAACTTCGTATGTCTTTACCGGTTTATTGATTCTTTTGTCGATTACTGAAATATAGCCATTCTCACCAATGGTGAAAAAAGCCATATCATTAATAGAGATTGTGTCAAGAACTTTTAACACTTCTCCCCCGATAGGCTCTTCTGCTTTATTAATAAGTTCTCTAAGTTCCGGAATTGTATCTTCAATTTTCTGTGTAAAAACTGCCTCAGCCGGGTTAAACAGCTCTCTACCGATATAATTCGGATTACCGATACGAGTTTTATCTTTGTTTGAATAAGATAAAATTACTCTACCAAATGGTTTTCTTTCTGTTACTTCACTCATTTTTTGACTCCTTTTTTTGATTTTCTACAATTATAAAGACAACTTTTCTACTTAAAAGGAGAAAAAATAAAAAAAAGAGAAAAATTTAGATAGTCGGAGAATTTGAAGGAGAGTTATCTACACTATTTGGGTTTAAAGTGTCAATAAGTGATTTTTTTATATTATCTTTTATATCGGATTTTTGTATAATCATTTCTAAATCGTCAAACGATAAAATCCCTTTTTTATAGTCTTGATATGTTTCGGTGAGATAAAAAAATCCTTTATCGTTATTAATAAGTTCTGTTTTAAGAGATAGTTTTCGAATATAACGATTAATATTACCAAGTTTCTCTTCAATTTTTTCCCAATCACCCCATTCCGTATCAATCTCAGGCAAACTTTCAATGTAAGGAGTGTCAATTACTCTAAACCTTAGATTATTAAAAGCCTTATAATAAGTATAAATAAGATTGTTATCTTTTCTGCTATCTATTTCTTCCGCATAAACCTCATCCATATAACCTATTTCTGAAGAATTCCAATTTTTTCCGTCCCACCAAAAATAATAATTTTCCATTACATCATTAAAATCTTCCGGTGCATTTAAAATCCCGTTACTTAAATCTAAAACAATAACATCGCCAAGTCCTTCCAAATCCTCTTGAGCGATTATATCTTCGCAATAATAGCCCGGCTTATACTGAGGCAAATAAGGTAATTCTCTTAAAAAATCTTTAATCTCTTCGGCTTTTTCTTCATTTTGTTCCTCAATTTTTTCAATTACGGAAAAAAGATTTTTTTCATCAAAATATAATTTCTTTACATCAATATCAAACTTTTCTTTAAATTTCTCTAAATCTTCTTTATCAAAATAAACACAATTTGGTAGATATACTGCTTTTTTAGTTTCCATTTTATCTAAAACGACATAGTTATTATCTGAATTATAATAATTTAAAAGCTCACCAAAGGTTATTTTTTCTTTCATTTTTACTCCTTTCACTTCTATTTAGCTATTTAAAATTCTAAGCATACTTTTAGCCTCCTCCCTAACTTTTTTATCAGGGTCGTTTGTAAGATGTTTTATAACAAACTCTGGCGTATTTAAATTATACAAAACTAACTCTCTAACTTCGCTATCAGGGTCTTTTGCAAGTTTTGCGAGTATATAACTTGGTGTATTCGGATTGATTGCTACCGATTTTTTTACCTCAACGTCAGGGTCTTTTGCAAGTTTTGCAAGTAAAGTCACAGGAACGTTGTAGCTGCTTGCAACGGCTTTTCTAATTTCAACACAATTGCTATTTGCATATCTTTCAAGCTCTTTTTGATTTGCAAAATTTTTTACAAATTTTAAATTAATGTTTGGAATTACTTCCAATCCGTTATAAGTACATAACATTTTTTACTCCTATTTAGTTACTGCGACAATTATAAAACAAACTTTTCTATTGCAAAGGAGAAAAAGGGGGAGTTTAGAGAGAAAGTGAAATTCCGTTTGAGTTTTCAAGTTTGTTTTTTTGATAACTTTCAACTTTTTCGATGAGGTCGTCTCTTAGTTTTTGATTATCCCAAAATACATCGTTTATAAGTCTTTTAACTTCTAAATCAATCATTTCTCCTTTTCTAAGAAAACCAAATGCTTTAGTTAAATAAAAATAGTTTATATCCTCCTCAATTTTTTTCTTTTCTTGTTTTAAGTTATATTCTGCAACGAGATAAGTATCATCAAGTTCTATATATTCCTGATTTCCGGTAGGGTTTTTTAATCTGTAATGAAAATCATTTAAAAACTCAAAGAGTTTTTCCCTTGCGTGAGTATAATTATCCACTTTAAAAATCAATCTTTTATGTTCAGGGTCGGTATAGAAACTGATTTGAAGGTCACCAAATTTAATTCCATTTGCGGTAAGAAAAGCGTTTAAATCGTTTAAGAAATTAACCCTCATTGCATTTGGATTATTAAGCCTTATTTCATCTTCCGAAACTTTCTCACCTACCGGGATATTTTCAAGTGGAATAAGCTGTTCTACTTTAAGAGGGTATCCGTCTTCAAAAATATACGGCTCTTTAAGAGAGCCTATGGAGATTGCTAAATAAAATGTAGGAACACTTCCATAATCAACATCTTCGTATTCCGTTTTTAATCCCCCTATTCTTGCAACAATTTCTTTTATTTGTTCCAAAATAAGAGCCTGCTTAGGAAACGAATTAAAATAACGAGGCATAATATAATAATGATTGATACTTTTTTTTGGATAAAACTCACCAACGAGCATATCGCCAAAGTTTATTTTTTTACTACTTTTTATAACTATATCAACACCGGAAGATTTTGGCTTTTGTTTAACAGAGAATTTTATAAACGGAAAGGTTTTTTTAAGTTCTTTTCTTATTTCAGCAATTTTTTCTTTTGGTAGATAAGGCATTTTGTCGCTCCTTTTTTTAAAAATTATAGGAATAACTTTTCTATTTCATAGGTCAGCTAAAAAGAGAAAGTTGAGAAATTTTTGGATATTCTTGCTCCTCATTTTTCTCGGCATATAATTCGTCAAAGTATTTTTCTATCTTCTCAAGATATATTTTGTAGTTATTAATTCCCTCTCTGTTAAGTTCCATAAACTCAATTTTTTCCTCAATTGTTAAAAAAGGATTCTCTTCAACCGCCTCTACAGAGTCAGCAACCTTCATAAATTCAAGAGCATTATAAAATCTCTCGAGAGAATCAGGTCTTATTTTGTCTTCTACAAATTTTACATATCCCTTGCGGTGTAGGTATTCAAAAACCCAAAAACTTATTTCATCCCTAAACCATTCTTCAGCAATTTTATACTCAAATGACGAATCACTAAAATACACACCTTTTTCTCTTAACTCTTCAAATATAAACTTTCTTGCGGTAGCATATGAATGGATTAAATCTCCAAAATAAACTTTATCCATTAAATCTATTTCTTTAATATCTATTTTATTAATCTTTACAAATTCTTTCATAATAAGAATTTCATCTCTTATATCAGAAAAACTTGCTTCATCTGCCTTATAAGGGCAGTAATAATGAGTATATAAATACAAAAATTGTTTATAAAAGCGAACCTCTTTTGAGAGATTTGTATAGTTAATATCAATTTCTAAAATTTCCTTAGCTTTTTTATAAGCAGTTAAATTATAGTCTCCCTCAAAAAACCAAATCTCTTGAATATATTTAATATCTTCTTCATCCAAATAAACTTTAAGAGGAAATTTTTTATCTAAATTTTTTACTTCTTTTAAAGTGGTCAATAATTTTTCGTAAAACATAATTCTTGTTTCAAGAGAATAACCTCCGGGAGAAATCATACCTTGACGATGATTTTTTATTTTGTATAAATTTACCTTAAAATTACGATGATTATATATGTCCCTAAGAGGGGGCAAATGAGGACTTTTACTCCATATCGTTTGATAACTCATAATAAAATCTCTAAATTCCAATAGAGGTTGATATTGAGGATATTTTTCAACTAAATTCATTAAGGTTTGGTCTTTTTTTACCAAAGGGCACAACCAACAACCAAAGCGCGCATCAGGATACAAATCTTTATTGCTTGTGGCGGATTTGTAAAGATTATAGATGTCTGTAAAATTAATCCATTCCTGTGGGTCTGTTTGGAAAGAATTTTGAGAAAAAAGAAAAATTCCCTCCCAAACGTCTTCAAGTTTTAAATCTTCAATAGGAGCAAAAAGATATTTATTGTCATTAACTTTCTTTATATATTTATTTTCTTCCGAACTATTCTTCTCAAGTCTTTTTTTTCTATCATTTGACTCCTCTTTCCTTGCTCCTATAATCGTTAATTTTTTCTCTTCCATATCCTCAAGTTTCTCCTGAGGCAATATCTTTAATCTATCCGTGCACCATCGGAAGTCTCGTCTCGGGAGCGTTTGCCCTTTTCCGAGTATTAAGTTAAAAAACTTGTGTTTTCGTTCAGGTTTGATTTTATTGAGTTTTATATTCCAGCCCTGCTTTTGTATATATTCTTCAATTTTTTTAAGGGTTTCTATGACATATATCTCATATTGCGGCAACTCCATTAAGGTATCGGAGAAATTAATGCTTATTTTCTTATTCTCTAAAAACTGAAGCGGAAATTCTTTTATAGCCTCAAAAAACAAAATAAGTGTTAAAGTGCTATCCTTGCCACCACTAAAAGCAACAGAAATAGCATAATCTTTTTGCAAAAAATCAGCTACTACGTTTTTGATATTTTGTATTATATCCCTATAATCAGTCAAACGCATTTCCTTTTTTTAAAAATTATAGGGATAACTTTTCTATTTTAGAGGAGAAAAATTAAAAAGGGAAAGTCAAGAAGTTTTTATCTCTCGCCCTGATGACCGGGCGCACAAGTCGCCCGGGGCGGCGCGAAGTCGCTACGCAACTTATCTGCCCAAGACGCAACTTACTCCAAGCTCCGCGCCGCTTTATTTAATTTAAAAGCATTTAGAGCAATAAAGCTTACCATAATCCTTGCCGTTAAAGAAAAAGTCGGCAAGGCGTTTTGAGAAGTGGGTTTCTTCTATCCAAAGTTGATTTTTTCCAACCTCAACCCCGTCTCTTTTTTCTTTAAACTCGGTTAAAGAGAGTCCGTGTTTTCTTAAAAAAGAGACAACCTCACGGCAAGTCTCTTTGTGGTGAGAAATCGTTTTTGTTACTTTGTTAAGCGAAAAAATCATTTTTTAGCTCCTTTTTCTTTTTTTTTGTTAAAAAAGTTTTACTGAAAAGCATTTTAACAAGCAGTGACAAATCCCTCGTGTTTAAAAATAGCTTTTTTCTCAATACTGCCGTCTTCTTTCTTAACCTCTTCTACAACTCTTTTGGTAAAGGCAAATAAAGGAGTTCCAATATTTTCAAGCTCTTCTACTAAAGGCTTCATTAGCCACAAGGCACCGCCTATCATAAAAGCAATATTGAGTTTTTTAAATTCATTCTCATCTAAATACAATTTATCTTCTTTTATTTCTCCTGTTATCATACTTTTTACCTCATCTCTCACAGGAGAGTTTTCATCAAGGCAAAATTCGATAACCAAATCATATATTTCTCTTGCTCTTTTTTGAACTTCCTCACATTGTGGAAGTTCATTAAAAGTTAAAAGAGCTTTTAATTTCTCTTGATAAGCAGAAGGTAAATCAATTACCCCCGCTTTTTTTTGTTCTTCTGTTGCATTATGTTGCGTAAGGTTTAGAATTACACTATATTCACTCATTTTACCTCCTTTACTAACTTAATAAATTTTACTCCTATTTCTTTTGCAATCTCTTTTATTCTGCTGCCACCCTTTCCTATCAATGTTCCCGTTGCGTAATTAGTTTTATTTACAAATTCAGGATTATTAATATCATTTATGACAATGTAAAATCTTAAATCAAATTTTTTACTTAGTTGTGCTTCATATTGTTTAATATTTAGAATATTTAATTCCTTTAATACTTCAAGTTCTCTCCATTTATTATCGCATACAAAATAATTTTGATTTTTTTTAAGATTAAGTTCTTTTAAAATATTTTCGATAATTGTATTTTTTAATTTGTTATCAATTCTTTTAAGTGCATCCTTTAAGAGAAAAACATCATCTTCAAAACATTCTAAAATTTCTCCGTAGCTATTAGAAAATAAATCATCTGTAACAAAATAGTTTCCTCCATTTTGTATTAAAAAACTTTTGGCTTTTAAACACTTTTCAAATTTTTCATTTTTCTCAATTTTAATACCTTCTTTTCTTAAAGCTCTATAAGCTTCAAAGGCTTTTATTGTGTTTTTTTCTTCTTTTTTTCTAAGTAAATATTGTATATATTTTTTATAATCCTCCTGTGCGCTTTTTTTTATTAAAGAGAGTGCATATTTATATAATTTTTTATCTTTTTTTAATTCTTCAGGCTTAATACTTAAAGCCCTTTTTCTCCCTAAAGGAGTTAAAAATTGCATAATTTCTTCGAGGGTAAATAAAGGATAAAAATCTTCTATTTTTAATAGCCCTTTATCCTCTTTAACAACTTTATCATCTACTACACTTCTTAAACAATCCCCTCCCCTCCACTCATCTCCGCAATAGTTATCTACCGGATGATATTTAATAATATACTCAAAAGTATTAAGGTTAATTGTAAAAGAAACAGGATAATCCGCAATGTTTTTTGCAATTTTATTTTTTACTTCATCAGTAAGTCCTTTTCTTATTTTTTTAAGGGCATATTCTTTTAATTTTTCTTTGTTTTTTTTGCTTAAAAGATAAAAGTCGCCGTCTTTTTCTAAAAGATTATCCCCCTCTTTTTCAATTAGGGATAATACAAATTTAATCCCGTAGAAATTGTTATATTCACCGATCATTATCATTTTTGTGTTATCTACCCACTCAACAATTATTTCTTTTACATTAACATTTTCAATTTTTTCTTTTGAAATAGGGTAATAGTTTGTAGAAACTACCCTAACATCTGTTATTTTTTCTTTTTCTATTTTTTTAAACTCTGAAACAATCTCTAATAATTTATTATCTATTTTTTTTTCTTTTCTTAAAAGATACATATTCTATCCCCTTTTAATCAGCTTAATTAAAGACTTTTCAAAGTCCTTAATTAAGCCCACTCTACTCTATTTTATTGTATTTTCAGCCATCTCTCATCCTTATCAAGAGTTTTAATAAGAGTATTATAAACAATTTTAATAACTATGTCAAGCAAAAAAGAAGCAAAACAGAAGTAAAATGGAAAAATTTGTATTTATTTTAAACCTGACACAACATAAAATAACACTGGGATAAATTTACACAGAAAATTATTAACTTATCGAAGAACATAAAATTTTTAATATATTGCGGCTACTTGCCCCCTTCACCGCATTGCGTTCCCTCTTGTCGCACTCTTGTGTGTTTTCTTATTTACACACTCAAACGCTTGCCCGACTCACTTACTAACAATCATTTAGCATTTTTAATGAAGGACGCAATAGATACTTTTGTAAGCGTCTTCTATTCTGAAAATCCTCCAATGCCTCAAAAAAGTTTTTTCTTTCTTTAAATTCAAGCTCATAGTCGATTATCTTTGTTTTTGTTTTCATAAAGTCTTTTTCCGGCTCGGGTTTTTTAAGTTTTTTATTTTTTATTTTATAAGTATAAAAAGGTCTTGGAGCAAAGAAGTATTTAGCATAAAAACTGCTTGGTGTTAATGAATTTTCGCTTAAGAAGTTATGATATTCTTTGTTTCTGTGCTTTATATCGTTTTCAAGCTCTTTCTTAACTTCTAAGTTATTGTCAAATATTTTGTCGGCAAAATTGTACATTGCCTGAGCAATTGAGGCTTTAATAATTCTTTTATTACACAGATACAACAATAACGTATCTTTATCAAGCGGATAAACCTTTTCTTTTAAGGGCGTGCTAAACTCGTCAAACACTCTTAGAGGCGGATGCGGAAAAAAAGCATAAGGGGTGCCCCTCAGATAATCGTTATCGACTCTCGGATATATTATAAGCCCTTGTTTATAAGCTTCTTGGAGTCTTTTTATTGCATTCTCAATCATCTTTACCTTCTTCTTTAACATCTACATCAACTAAAAATACCGCCTCGCCGTGCACTTCTCCTCTCGTCACCTCTGTGGAATATACGTGACTTCCTATGGAACTTGTTTTTGAGACAACTTGGCGATTGTCTGAGAAGTTTATAATTGCGTTTGCTCCTTTTCTTGCCGCTTCTTCTTTTAAATCCTCAATATCAACGGCAGAAATAACCCCGTAATTTTCAATAACTTTTTTATTTGGCGGAATAGAAGCATATACTTGAATTGATTCTAATAGTCTTTCGTATTCCTGAGAGTTTTCAAAAAATTCTCTAATTTTTTCTTTTAATAAAGCCTCATTTTTCGATGCTCTTTTCGCATTTTTAATGGCTGTAAGTCTATATAACGCAATTAATCCCGGGATGATAGCGACATAGATAAAAAATGAATCGGCATTAAGAACATAATCAAGAACGATTAACAAAATAGTAATAAGTAAATAGAATCTGAATTTTTCTTTTTGTTTATTTACGTCAAGTTCTTCAGTAAGCTTTTTTATAACAACTTTATCGTTATTTGCAAATTCTTTAACAATCTGATTGTTAATTTTTGCGTATTCTGATAAAGTTTTTTCTATAAGCTCAGGTGTAATTGTAATTTTACTCATTTTCTTCCTCCTTTACATTTACATAATATAAGATTTCTTTATCCTTAAGCATATAAACATTACTCATCTGATATTCATAGAATATATAAAGGTTAATGTATAAGAATAACGAAAACGTTATAAGTGTAACACTTATATTAATAAGTATTTCGAGTGCGTTAATTAATCCCGTATTTAACACAAACAAAAAAGTCGCTATCAGATAAACTGAAAAAATAGTAAAAATAAAATAACTTAGATATTTAATAGGTAACTTAAATTTATAAAAAAGAGCGCCAATAATTATAATAGATAAAAACAACATAAGTCCATAAAAATTAAAGCTCGTAAGCATTACGAATATGTAAAACATATTAAAGAAATATACTAAAGGGTATTTCTTTCTAAAATAAGTAAAAAAACTAACTTTGTTAAGATAAAAAGTTTTTTCTTCTTCGTTTTTTATTTTTATCCTTTCAGTCGTAAATAAAAGGCTATCTATTTTTCTATAAAGAATAATAAATAAAACAACTTTAATACCAAACACTACTTTATCTAAGAACGGAATAAAATTAAAAAGATTATCCGGTAATGCAATAAAGATAATAATTAAAGAAAATATTGCATAACGAAAATATAAATCTTCCGTTTCTTCTTTTATTTTCTTTTCTAAAACAACTTTTCTTTTTTCCCAAGAGCCGTCTAAATTTTGAAATTTTAAAATCATTATCAACCTTTATGTTTTCTTTTATAAGTTTAATATTTTTTCATAGCTTTTTAAAGGGGGTAAAGAAAAAAAATCCCGGGAATTTATCGGGGGGTGTTACATATTGTTTGTTAAGTTATTTGAATTTTGATTTTCGTGTTTAATTTTTATTTTAGGAAAAATAAAATTTTCTACCTCTTTATCGTTTAAAGAGCGTATTGTTTCTTCTAAGAATTTTTTATTAATTTTTCCGTTTTTGTATTCTTTATATAAATTCGTTAAATAAAATAATTCAGTTGTTAAAAACGAATTATTTTTTACCTTTATATTTCCGTCTTCATACGCAAGAATAATATCGGGTTTATAATTAAAATATTCAGGCAGTTTATATTTTTGTAATTCGTATAAAAACTCATTTAGATACTCAATTCTTGCACCATTATTATATTTTTGTAACCTTGTTAATAAATCTTTAGGATTGAGTATAAATATGTTAGGCTCAGGACTTAGTCCGTCCATACTGCTAATCTTAATTAAAGAAAACATACCAAGATATTCGTCAAGCTCTTTTTCATCATTAAACTCGGACAATATATACTTTTCTTCTCCCGTTTCTCTCCAATTCTCAAAACTTTTTTTATCTTTAAAGACTTTGAAATATAATCCTTCTTGATTATAAACAACCATTCCGTTACTAAGATATTCAATAGTTTTATCGGAACGAATATAGTCAGTATCTTTAACTTCAATACTTTCTTTGTCGATATCAAAAAACAATACATTCAAATCCCTATATTTTTTTAAAACATCTATAATAATACCGGGTACATTTTTAAGGTTTAGTTCAGCTTGATTTTCATATTCAAGCAAATAACCATACTTTTTATATACAAAATCACTCCAGCCATCGTATAGTTTTTGAAAAAATTTTCTAAAATCAATAGCTAAAAGCTCATTTGTATCCTCATCTTCTATGGCAAGTTCAAGCGGTTCAACTCTTGCGGCATTTATTGCGTCTTCAAGTATATATGACAGCTTCCTGTTAAACAAATTATAAAAAGGGTATTCAAACAAATAATCTTTTAGGTATTCTTCATTATCAAAAGTTACATATTCTTTACTCAACATTTTGTTAATTTCTTCTTCATTAAAGATATTATCGCTATATATCTTTATAAGAGGCGCATCCCTTAACGCCTTGAAAATCTCTTTATTTACCTCTTTCGTATAATAAAAATAAGAACCGAATTTTTCCTCCAAAAGGGTTATTACTTCATCTAATGAATTATGTACCGCATCCGCAAACAAACTTTCAAATGTCTCTCCGTCTATAACAGATGATAAAATCTCATCGTTAGCGATAAATATTTCATAGGCTCTCTCGTCAGTATCATCAAAAGAGATGCCAAGCTCATTTATGTTCTCAGGTATCTCTTCGCAGTTTCTAATTATCTCGAGTAATTTATCTTTATTCATTTTATTACCTCCTACAAACTTTTAAAATCTCCGCAAAATCGGATTTTTCATAAATTTTAGCATATTCATCGGGGTTGGAATCAATCAGTTTCTTAATTTCCATAAAATCTTTGTAGAAGTTCTTTTTAATAATGTCCGCAGTATCACCTTTACCGATAAGATACTTTTGCGTATATACGGGGATATTCGGAATTATTTCTTCATACATAATCGATTCATAAACATCGTTTAACGGCAAATCACCTGACGGAGTATATATACCCGCATCAACGAATAAAAATGGAAAACTTTCCAAAATTTGTTGCGAAATATCGTAAGTGTTTGCCGTTTCGATTAAAAGCTGGAATTTTTCGTTTTTATATAAGCTAAGCAGAAAACCTATTGCCAGCATTGCCCTTGTTTTTCCTGCCCTCATCTCCCAAAACAGCATTTCGAGTTTTTTATTTGGAGACAATTCCAAATAGTTAAACGCTTCTTTTGCCTGATGAGGTTTTAATCCAAACGCTTTTAAAAACAAATCGGTCATAAATATTTTTTTCTTCTCTTCAAAATTCTTAGCGGTTATGAGTTTAGCATAATTTTTCAAAATTAACGCAAGCTTTGCGTAACCCGTAAAAATAGCTCTTTTTGCTTTATATCTCTCAGTTAAGGCATCGGTTACGGCTAAAATAAAATCTTCATAATCTTCGTCTTTGAATTCATATTTTTGCTTAAGAGCTTTTTTTAACTCATTAAAGAAAGCCCCCCTTTCGTTCTCGAAGAAGGTAATTTCTCTATTTTCGTAACTTTGAACGATAAATTTATACACTTTCTTTTTAACTTCTTCGTTATTAATAGGAAATGTTTTATCCATTTCTTTTTTCAATTGTCTTTTAAAGTCAGGAAAAACAATTCTTTCTTGGAAAAACTCAATAAGTTTATATTTATCCGCAAATTCAAGTAACTGAGTTACGTTTTTGTTTTTTAACGCAATAATTTCATCTATAAACTTCGTTTTTACTTCTTGAAACTCCGCTTCTTCATCAAATCCCTCAAACGTTCCTATTTTAAAATTAAATCTTAAAATAGAATCAATTACGTCATTTTTCATATATTCTTCAAATCTACTAATTACTTTTTCAAGTTTTTCGTTTGAAATTTCAACCTCATCTACAAAGTCGTCAAAGTTAAATAAATTGTATTCCTGTAACTTTTTAAAAAAATCATTTACGTTACAAGATAATTTTGCAAGGTCAAATCCAAACTTATCGGTTAATACATATACCTCATTGTTATAAGAAATTCCCTCTTCAAGGGATATGCTTTTTTCGTTCTTAAAAACAAGCTTATCCGCTTTTTGAAGAAGTTTTTTAAATTCGATTTCTTCGTCAATAGTTACATTAACTTTGTTATCTTCGGCAATTTCTTTGACGATTTTGAATAAGAGGTCTTTAGAATACTGCTCGGAAATATCAATTACGTCAGGGTAATAATAAAGTTTCATCATACCTAAGTTTTTATTTGTCACTAAGTCTTTTTCTCCCTCATACTTATCCCCAAGCTTATAGTGACGGAAATTGTCTTCCATATGAGGAAGTTTATAATTAATTTTCTCTGCGACAAGCTGAATGAGCTTAAACGTTTCAGGCATAACGTTTTTATAAAAATTAAGAAGTGTTAAATCTTGCACGACTTCAAAAAAAGATAGTTTTTTTTCATCTTTATCATCTTTTACAAAAAATCTTGAATCTTGAAATACTTTGCCTTTAATAGCTCTATTTATAGGTGAAAAAAACTCTTTGATTAAATCAATGCTTATACTTTCCCTTAATCGTTCTATATTTTTATAAAGCTCTTCATTATCTTGAATCGCTTTTTGTAATAAATTTTTAAACGAATCAAAGTTTCTTTCGGCTCTGTAATATGTAAGAATTTCGTCTAACTTCGAATCTACAAGATAGTTGTCTTGCAAAAATTCGTCAATTATCTTTTTTATACTTTCGTAACTATCGACTTTGTAATACTTAGCCCCGCTAAATAGTTGATTATTTGAAGGTTTTACCCCAAAAATAAACAAAAAATTTTCAGGTGCATTTGAATCATTATAGCCTGTAAGCTCTTTTGGTATTTCAAAAATAATACCTTTAAGGATATTTTTTAGAAATTTAGCCATTTTTGTAGGAAATAATCCCATTACGAAAGCGTTATCAGGCAATGATTGAATAGAATCTTTTGCCACCTCATCGTCTTTAGTATAAGGTGGGTTTAGATAATAAATAAGATTTTTTGGAATATGACTTTTTTTACTTTCTAACACATCTTTAATGACGTTTTTATGGATAGAAAAATTGACACCCGTAATAACCTTATAATCCGGGTCGTTATTTTGAATATCCCTCAACTCGGTTCCTAAAAGGGCTGAATTGATACCTTTGTTTTTAAAAATATCAAGTATTTTTCCGCTCCCCGCTTGAGGGTCAAAAATTCCGATTTTTTCAATTTTAAGAGGGGTTAATTTTGCTTTTTTAATTTCCTGAATTACATTTTCGCTTTGTAGCTCTTTTAGGGGTTTTTGTAAAAAGAACTTCAAATCCTCTATGAGGTTAAAAAATTTTTCTTCTTTTTTTATTTCTTCCGCTACTTTTACATAATCCTCAGCAAAATTACTCATATTCAAATCGTTTTCATTTAAAAGGTATTTAATAGCATCCTTAATTTGTCCGATAGGAACAAATTGCAATTTGGTTGTAATTTTTCCCATAAAATCTTTGTCTTTTTGAATAAGGGTTTCAATTTTAGTTATATTATCCTCTAAAAATATTCTTTTTTTTATTTCATCTTCAATAAGAGAGCCTAAAAAGTCGAAAAATCTTTCGGGAGTTTCATACGCTTTTAATTCCGTCTTAGCCTTTGTATTTGAAAAATCTGCTTTAAAGTCTTTAATTTCAATCTCGTCGATTGTGTGATATTGACTCTCACTTGTAATCGAGGATAGGTATAATACTCCTTCAGGATGTTCTTCTAAAACTTTTTTAGCCTCTTCTATATCGCGCGGTAATACTAACGCTAACGTAGCCGGTGTAATAAAATTTGCGCTAACCCCGTCCATTGTAATTTTTGTTTTTAATTTTCCGTCTTCAATTTGTAATATCTTATCAAGCTTAGTTTCGCCCTCTTCTGTTTTTAAATAAAATCTAAAACCTTTCGAATCATTTGGGTCGATTATAAGTTTTGCCATTACAATACTCCTTAGTTTTTAGACAATTATAATGGCAACTTTTCTATTTTGGAGGAAATTTAGAGGAAAAAGTGCGGTTGAGTTTTAGAAAAACAAAATAAACAAAAAGAGAGTGTAAAGAAGATATAAAAGTAAGAAAGGTAAGAGAAAGTTAAGAATTTTTAATTTCATTTGTTTTTTACCCCTTTCGATACTTTCAATGCGCTTACTTTTTACTTATTATATACTTAATGGAGATGTTTGTCAAGGGGTTTTATCCTTAAAACTTTATGGGTAAAAGTTAATCGTTTTGAAGTTTTAAGTTTTCTTTTAGAGGATTATTATAAGCTTTTTTTAACAACTGATTTTCTTGTTGCAGCTGTCTAATTTCATTTTGTAAAACAATAATTTCTTTCCTGAGCTTTTCAAGCTCTTGAAATGCTTTTTTATATTTTTCTTGTAGCTGAGTATATTCTTGTTCTCTTTGCTTATTTATCTGTTCCATTTCGTATAGTTTTTCTTTTAATGTATGATTTTCTTTTAAAATCTTTTTTTCGAAGTTTATTTTTTTAAGATTAACGTGCGGAGCGAGCTTTGGAGTGTTTTGAAGTTTTGGCATATTAAGCATTTCCGATACGTCTTTTTGTAGTTGATATAAAAATTTCTTATCTATTTTCCTTCTGACAGACCTTGCTTCTTTATCTAAGCCTAAAAAAACTATATGGGCGTGGTGATTAATTACTTTATTCCCGTCTTCATCAATATAGCCCTCGTCTCTGTGTAGGGCTATTTGAATGACGTCTGTGTTTAATTTATCTTCAAAATATTTTGCAACCTTTTTAACGTCTTCAATTGTGTGATGTTTATCCAGCACCACAACCGCACTAAGCAGTTTTTTTGTTTTTGGATGTAATTTTCTTTTAAATTTTTCTTCATAGAGCTTTTTTCTCTCTTTTATTAATATTTTATATCTCTCTTTAGCCTCTTGAGAAGAGGCAGGTATAACAACGTTCTCATCTTTTGGAAAAATGGACGAATCAACCTTTTTATCCCCGTCCCTTGCGTTATGCGTTAATTCTAAGGTTGAAGTAGGTAAAATGGTAACGGCGGCTAAACGTTTCATTATTTGCCGCCTTTTAAAAGCTCGTTGGGGTTTTGGATAGGTTGGAAGTTTGAATCATACATACTTGGTGTTCCGGGTGCTTTTAACACCTCAACCGCCTTTTGGGCTTTTTCAAGTTTTATTTCCTCTTTTTTTATTACTCCCGGGTTATATTTTACGTTTTTCCAAACATCACTGCCTGAGAGTATTTTTTTAAATCTTTCAGCTTTTTCAGTATCGGTTTTACCCGCTAAAATATAGTAACTCATAGCTTTTGCGTCTTTATGAAACGGAAGAGGATATAAAATTACGTGAATACGATACTTCTTAGCAAGTTTGTCGCCAAACTCTTTTTCAAATTTTCTACAAAACGGACATTCCGGGTCTGTTACGATGTAAATATCTTTTTTCCCTTCTCCGTATGTAAAAGATATGCCGTTTTTAATAGTTTGGATTTCCTGTTTTGTGTAGTGATGAGGTAGTTTGACTATACCTCCTCTTAACACTTTCCCGTTTTTTAAGACAATATCCCCAAAAATTAAACGGCTTTTATCTTTTGTTTCATAAAACACAAAAGCCGCCGTATTGTTTTGTTCTTTTGGGATAATTTCAAATTTAATATATCCGTATTCGGTAGGTTTTGCAATTAATTCAACCTTACCTAATTCCAAAATGGCGGAAAGCTTATTGTATTGCTCCTTAAAAGGCTTTAAAAGCTCTAAAGCTTTTTTATCTTTTAAGATAACATCTTTTTTATCCGTATATGACTTGTTAAGTGAATTTAACACAACTATTGACGTTGCCGGATTTGCGATTACTATCGCATTTGAAACGGAAGATAATAAAATAACCGCAATAGGAACGATTATACTTTTTTTCATTTCTTCCCTTTATTAACTTCTTTCTTAAATTTTTCTCCTGCTTTAAATTTAGGCACAAAACGAGCAGGTACTTTGTAAGTTTTACCCTCCAATTTTAACTCTCTCGGATTCATTTTTATTCGATAAAATTTTCCAAATCCAAGAATATTTACTTCGTTTCCTTCTGCGACTTCTTTTATCACTATGTTTTTAAACTCTTTTAAAACTCGGGAAATTTCTTTTTCAGGCTTGTTTGTATTCTTAGCGATAGCTTTAATAATTTCCGTATATTTCATTCTCTCTCCTTTTTATGAAATTTACGAAACTATTATATAGAAAAATAGTGCTAAGCAACGTAATTGTAGAATGGATTTTGTAGGAAAATTGTAAAAAATTTGAGAAAATTAAGGGGAGAGAGGAGTTTTTAGTTAAGTTATCTTATGGAAGATATGCAATACCTGCCCCGTAATAGAAATGTCCTGCCGGAGCTTTTGGAACGTTGTAGTAAATGTTTTTCGTACAATCGTTTCCGATGTATCTGCCGTAGTAGGCTAAATGTGTTTGATAATCATTATAAGGTCTCGTAATAGAGTATCCATAAACTTTGTATGATGGTCCTTCTAAGTATGAAGTGTATAATGTTGTTTTAGCTCCTTGCAATTGAAAATGGCACATATATAATCCATTTGGGGTAAAAAAATTAACATAAAATTTTGGCGCTTTTAAAGCACTTGCGAAAGCACCATCAAAAACTGATACATACCAATATTGTGTTAATGTTCTACTTATTACTATAGCTGGGTATTTTTTAGTTGTTGTAAATGTAAAAACGTTATTTCCATTAATGTAATCTTTTATATATACTGAAGGAGTTGGAAATAATGATGTTCCTAAGTAATAATAACCTTTTGGTAAAAATTTTCTTATTTCATAAGAAACATCATATTGTCCATAATATTTATACCAACCATTATATAACTTTGTAATTATTTTAGCTGTTCCACCATATGTAATATATACTCGCAATCCATAAGCTCTTTTTGCATCTGTTATCACCCCCGGCAGTGCTCCCGGATATACTTTCATACCAATATTACCCGAAGAGCTTTGAGAATAGCATTTCCCGTCTAAACATACTTTACTGCCGGGTAACAATACGAATTTTAAAGTACTCCAATTAACGTATTTAACAACTCCGTTTGAAAATTTAAACCAAGCATTTAACAGCTCTGCTTTTCCCGTCTTTTTTTTTATCGCCTCAACGGCGAGGTCATCCATTTTCGGGTCACCATAATTACAAGCAAGTGCGATAGGGTTTGTTGGTGAGCTTAGTGGCTCATCAGCTTCCGATGTGGTATTCAGTTTGCTCCATTCTTTTCCGTCATAGATGTAAGTGTCAAGTGTTCCGTCGCTGTTTTTAACGTATGCCTTAGTTCCGATACTTGCCGGGATATTTTTTAGGTCATCTACGCTATCAACCACAATAGCACCGCTATTTTGGTCGGCTGAACCGATTGTCGTCCAACTCGTACCTTGCTTGATATATAGAATTAATCCGCCCTGCCCGTCAGGCTGATACCATTTTGTCGCAGTTGAAGGTGGTGTTCCGATACCTACATATACACCCGGATATGTTTTTAACTTATTTACTTTATTCATAAAAGTAACCGTCGTTGCGTCAAGCGGAATTGTTACCGAATTTGACGTAGCAGTTGCCGTTGGCGGCATAAACGGGTCGTGTAAAAACATATCAATCACCTCTTGAGGCTCTTGAGATGATGAAAAAATATTACTAATTACGATACTATTGTTTTTTACTTCCATTTTGAGAGGGTCACCCTCATAATTCTTCCACACCGAATCGGAAATTCCAAAATACCTATCAACCTCACTTAATGTCGGTGTGGTGTCAGCCGTTTGTAAAATATAGTCTTGCACTCTTTTGCTTAAGTCCGCAATTCTTTTAACCAAATTATCAACTTTTTGCTGTCTAACGACCTGTAAGGTCGTTGAATATACATCTCCTGCGTGTGCTTGCATAGGTGCAAGTCCCGTCATAACAACCGCAGCCGTTGCGATACTTAAAATCGTTTTTTTAACTCTCATCTCTCCTCCTTTGTTATTTAATTGAAATTGTTCCAACCGGTGCTTTTTCGATAGGTTGGATTGTATTTACACCCCCGCTATCTTCTACGGAAGTGTTTGGTGTTGTTGGAAACTTATTATCAATACTGATTG